>CAYOIG010000524.1:0-18831 GCA_964403915.1 uncultured Myxococcaceae bacterium | reverse complement strand
GGCGCCGAGCGTGGTGCTCGCCTCCGCGGTGCTCGACATCCCGGCGGCCTTCGTCGAGGTGGCGCGGCGCGTGAAGGAGGGGCGCTTCGAGGCCGCGCCGATCCGCCTCGGCATGAAGGAGGGCATCGTGAGCTTCGTGATGAACGCGAATCTCGCGAGCCGCGTGCCGGCGCCCGCCCTGCAGGAGATCGTGGAGACCACGGCACGGATCCGCTCGGGCGAGCTACAGGTGCCGCGGGGAAGCTTCTGAAGGGCGCACACCCTCCCGCGGACATCCTCTCCAACATCTCGAAGTCCTTCGTGCCCGGGCGTCTCGCCCTCGACGCCGTTTCGCTCTCGGTCGAGTGCGGCGAGATCCATGCCCTGCTCGGCGAGAACGGCGCCGGCAAGTCCACCCTCATGCACGTGCTCGCGGGGCTGGTGCGGCCCGACGCCGGTTCGCTCGCGCTCGAGGGAGAGCTGGTGGATCTCGCGCGCTGGTCGCCACGGGCAGCCCTGCGCGCCGGGGTGGCCATGGTGCACCAGCACTCGACGCTGGTGCCTGCGATGACGGTGCCGGAGAACCTCTTCTTTGGCGGGGCCGCGCGTGGAGCGGTCTTCCATCCCGCTGGCGAGCGTCGGCGTGCGGCCGACCTCGCCGAGCGATTCGGCCTCGAAGTGCCACTCGACGCACGCGTGGAGGATCTGTCGGTTGGACAGCGCCAGCGCGCCGAGATCCTGCGCGCCATGGGCCGGGGCGCGCGCGTGCTCGTCCTGGACGAGCCCACAGCGGCGCTCACCCCCGGCGAGACGCTCGCCCTCTTCCCTGCGATCCGCCGCCTGTGCCAAGCGGGCTGCGCCATCCTCTTCATCTCCCACAAGCTCGCCGAGATCCAGGATCTGGCCGACCGTGTGAGTGTGCTGCGCCGGGGTCGAGGGGTCGGCACCGTGCTCGTGCGCGAGACCGACGCCGCGCAGCTCGGCCGGCTCATGCTGGGCAGGGATCTCCCGGCGCTCGCGATGCCGACACGAACGGGTGTCGATCGTCGCGGCGAAGTGTTCTCGCTGCGGAGCCTCGAAGCGTCGGGGGCGCGAGAGGCGAGCCGCCTGAAGGGGCTCGATCTGACGCTTCTGGCGGGCGAGATCCTCGGTGTGGCCGGAATCGACGGAAACGGCCAGCGCGAGCTCGAAGAGGTGCTCGCGGGCGTGCGGCCGGCGAGTGCGGGATCGGTCCTCGTGATGGGGCGTGCCGTCGAGCCCGGCGTGCGAACCCTGCGCTCCGCCGGAGTCGCGCATCTCTCGGGTGAGCGCGAGCGGGGAGGCCTCGTGCCGGGCATGAGCATCGCCGAGAATCTCGCGCTCAAGGGGTCGTACGACGCTACGGGCCTGTTTCGGGGCGGTCTCTGGCACCGGCGAGCAGCGCGGGCCGATGCGGAGCGCGCCATCCGACGTTTTGGCATCGAGCCACCCGACCCGGAGCTCGACGTGGCCACCCTCTCCGGCGGCAACGCCCAGAAGGTGGCCGTCGCGCGGGAGCTCGACGCCGGTGCACGGGTGCTGGTGGCGGTCAACCCCACGCGGGGCCTCGACGCTGGCTCGGCCCGATTCGTACAGGAGCAGCTTCTGGCGCTGCGCGCCAGCGGCGGCGCCGTGCTGCTGATCTCGACGGAGCTCGACGAGGTGCTGGCTCTCTCGGATCGCGTGCTGGCGCTCGTGCGCGGCCGTTTCGTCCCCGTGCCGCCCGGAGCTGATGCGGCGGCAATCGGAGCGATCCTGCTCGGCGAGGCGGCAGCGTGAGCGCGGTCCGGCTTGGCGCACAGGCAGCGCGCGCCCTGGCGCCGGCTCTGCCGGCGGCGCTGGCCCTCGCGCTCGCGAGTCTCCTGCTCGCGCTTCTCGGCCACGCGCCGCTGCCGGCCCTGCGCGCCCTTGCGCTCGGCGCTTTCGGAAGCAGTGCGGCGTGGACGGCGACACTGCTCAAGACCGGACCGCTACTCCTCACGGGGCTCGCGGTCGCACTCGCATTTCGCTGCGGCGTCTGGAACATCGGCGCCGAGGGCCAGCTCTACGGCGGTGCCCTGCTCGCCACGGCTTTCGCCACACGGCTCGCGCCCGCGGGCAGTGGCGTCTGGCTCGTGGCCGGCGTTCTGCTCGCGGGTGCGGCGGGCGGCGCGCTCTTCGGCGCGCTGGCGGGCTGGCTGCGCGCCGTGCGGGGTGTGTCGGAGGTGATCTCGACGATCCTGCTCAACTTCGTCGCGATCCAGCTCGTGGCCTGGGCGATCCAGGGTCCGCTGCAGGAGGCTGCGCGCGCCTACCCGCAGAGTGATCCGTTCCCGGCCGGCGCACTGCTGCCTGCGCTCGGAAGGCTGCACCTCGGTCTACCGCTCGCGCTGCTGCTCGCCTTCGCCGTCCATGGGCTCCTCGGCCGCACGGCGCTCGGCTTCCGCCTGCGCGCCGTGGGCCTCTCCCCTGTGGCCTCCCGCTTCGCCGGTCTGTCGCCGGAGCGCCTCGGCACGCTCGCCCTCACGCTCGCCGGCGCGCTGGCCGGCCTCGCTGGCGCGACGGAGATCGCTGGCATCACGGGCCGCCTCTTCGAGGGTCTGTCGCCGGGCACGGGCTATACCGCGATCGCCGTGGCGTTGCTCGCGCGGCTCTCACCGCTCGCCGTCGTACCGTCCGCGCTCTTCTTCGGCGCGCTCGCGAGCGGGGCAGGCGCCATGCAGCGCGAAGCTGGCGTGCCTTCCGTCGCGACTCAGGTGGTGCAGGGGCTCGTGATCCTGCTCTCGGTCGGCTTCGCTCTCGGCCCCCGCGCACTGCGCGCAGGGCGCGGCCTCCCCGCGCCTGTCTCCTCCGAGGCGGCGTGATGGAGATGCTGCTCGACGCCACGCTCCGGCTCGCGGCGCCGCTGCTGCTCGCAGCGCTCGGCGAGCTGCTCGTGGAGCGCGCGGGAGTCGTCAACATCGGCATCGAGGGCATGATGCTCTGCGGCGCCTTTGCCGCCTTTGCGGCGAGCGTTGTCAGCGGCTCGCCGGCCGTGGGCGTGGGCGCCGGCGTTCTGGCGGGCTGCGTCCTGGGAGGGGTCTTCGTCGTGTTTGCCGTGGTGCGGCGTGCGGATCAGATCGTCGTCGGCACCGCGATCAATCTGCTCGCCCTCGGCGCTACGGGCCTTGCGCTGCGCGCGATGTTCTCCGATGCGATTCCCTCCGCGCCGGCGGTCGGCGAGTGGCGCGTGCCGGGACTCTCGGAGCTTCCGCTGCTCGGGCCTGCGCTGTTTCGGCAGACGCCCTTCACCTACGCCGCCCTCGTGCTCGCCGGGGCCTGCGCCTACTTCCTGGCGCGGACACGGGCGGGCCTTCGGCTGCGGGCGGTGGGGGAAGCGGCCCGCGCGGCCGACGCCGAGGGGGTCCGGGTCGAATGCGTGCGCGGGCTTGCGGTCCTCACCGGCGCTGGCTTCGCGGGCCTCGCCGGCGCAGTGCTGCCTCTTGCCCAGTCGAACACGTTCGCCGAGGGCATGACCGCAGGCCGCGGATTCATCGCGCTCGCCATCGTCATCTTCGGGCGCTGGAAGCCCTCCGGTGTGATCCTTGCCGCGCTCTTCTTCGGCGCGGCCACCGCGCTCCAGTTCCGGTTGCAGGCTCGAGGTCTGGACGTTCCCTATCCGCTCGCCCTCATGCTCCCCTACGTGCTCACGCTGGTCGTGCTGGCCTTCGCCAGTGGTCGCGCCCGTGCGCCGGGCGACCTGGGGCGCGCCTACCGCCGCGAATCGAAGTAGACTGCGGCCGAACCGACTGGAGCCCCATGCGCCACAGCAGCCCGTTTGCCGTACGGCTCGAGCCCGCCGACGAGTTCATGCACGAGAACAGCGGCGAGACGAACTACAACGAGAGCATGTACTTCAACTTCTTCGATGCGAGCCAACGCCGGGGCGGCTTCCTGCGACTCGGTAATCGACCGAACGAGCGGCATGCCGAGATGACGGTCTGCCTCTACGAGCCCGACGGCTCCGTGCTCTTCAACTTCAAGCGGCCCGAGATCGCGGACAACGCGCGCTTCGAGGCCGGCGGCGCGCGCTTCGAGGTGCTGACGCCGTTCGAGCGGCTGCGGATCGGATACGAGGGCAAGGCCTGCCGCCTCGCCCGCCCGCTCGAGATGTCCGACCCGAAGACCGCCTTCACGAGCAATCCCTTCGAGGAAGTGCGCCTCGATCTCGCGATCGAGGGCGTGGGACCGATGTTCGGCGGCGAGCGGCTGGGGGGTGGTGCAGGCGAGCACGAGATGGAGTTCGCGAAGGGGCACTACGAGCAGCATCACCGGGCCAGCGGCACGCTCGAGATCGGTGGGCAGCGCTTCGCCTTCGCTGGCCTCGGACTGCGGGATCACTCCTGGGGGCCGCGCTACTGGCAGGCGCCGGCCTGGTATCGCTGGCTGACGGCCAACTTCGGCGATGATCTCGGCTTCATGGCGACCATCGTGGCGTCGAAAGACGGAACGCAGCGCCGCGGAGGCTTCCTGCACCGCGGCAAGGCGCTGATGCTGGTACGCGACGTCACGATCGAGACCGAGTTGAAGGGGGCCGAGCAGGTGCACGACCGGCTGCATGTGACGCTGGCGTGCGGCGACGGCAGCACGCTCGCGGTCGAGGGTCGCGTGATGTCGCTGATTCCGCTTCGCAACCGGCGCGCCGGCCAGACGACGCGCATCAGCGAGGGAATGACGGAGTGGACGCTGGATGGCCGAACGGGCTACGGACTCTCCGAATATCTGGATCAGGTCGAGTAGCAACGCGCGCAGAGCCGGTGTGCGGCACAGTGGGGGGGCGATGAAGCGGCGACGAGTCAATGGGAACGCAGCCAGATCCGGAAACGGGGCGAGCCTGCCGATGGTCGCGCTCGCCTCCGATCACCCCTGCGTCGATTGTGCGCAGTGCTGCCGGTACGTCGCCATCGAGATCGACGCGCCCACGACCATGACCGAGTACGACTACCTCGTCTGGTATCTCGTTCACCCCGGCATCTCGGTGTTCGTGGACTGGAACGGCGGCTGGTTCGTCAAGTTCGAGTCGCGCTGCCAGCACCTGCAGACCAGCGGCATGTGCGGCATCTACGAGAGCCGGCCCGTGATCTGTCGCGAGTTCGACTGGAAGGAGTGCGAGCGACACCTGACGGACGAGCCCGCGGACAAGTGGCTGTTCAGGAGCGCGGAGGAGTTCACGACCTGGCTGGCGCGACAGCGGCCCAAAGCGCACCAGAAGTTCCTGGCCTTCCAGCGGGAGCATCGCCGGAAGCGGACGCCGAAGGAGCTGCGGCGGCTGCGCGTGACGGATCTGCCGCTGCATCCGGCCTGAGTCGGCCTGGCTAGAGCAGCGTTCCCCGGAGCACCGTGCTCGCGACGCTGAAGTAGATCATGAGACCCGTCACGTCGACGAGGGTCGCCACGAAGGGCGCGGAGGCCGTCGCGGGGTCGAGGCCGAGACGCCGCAGCACGAACGGAAGCATCGAGCCCGCGACGGCGCCCCAGAGCACGATGCCAACGAGGGTGAGACCGACGCTGAGCGCCACCAGGGCGTAGTGGGGGCCGTAGAGGGCCTCGCGCGACGGCCAGAGCAGGATCCGCAGCAGGCCGAGCCCCCCCAGCAGCGTGCCGAGTGCGAGCCCGGTGGCGATCTCGCGCCGTAGCACCCGCCACCAGTCTCGAAGCCGCACTTCGCCGAGGGCGATGGCGCGGATCACCAGCGTGCTCGCCTGGGAGCCCGTGTTGCCACCGCTCGAGATCACGAGCGGGATGAAGAGAGCGAGCACCAGCGCGCGTGCGACCTCGTCCTCGTAGTAGCCCATGGCCGAGGCCGTGAAGAGCTCCCCCACGAAGAGCACGGCGAGCCAGACGCCGCGCTTGCGGACCATCTCGAACAGGCTCACCTCGAGGTAGGGAGCATCGAGGGCCTCGGTGCCGCCCATCTTCTGGATGTCTTCGGTCGCCTCCTCCTCCACCACGTCGACGATGTCGTCGATCGTGATGATGCCCTTCATGCAGCCCGCGGCGTCCACCACGGGCACTGCCATCAGGTCGTGCTGGGCGATGAGCCGGGAGACGCTCTCCTGGTCGAGGTCTTCGGGCACGGTGAGGGGCTCGGTCTGCATCACCTCGCGTACGGTCTTCTCGGCGGGCGCCGCGAACAGCTCCCGGAAGGAGACCACGCCGAGCAGGCGCTGCTGCGCGTCGAGAACGTAGATGTAGTAGATCGTCTCGACGCGCTCGCGAGCCTGGCGGCGCAGGTAGGCAATGGCCTCGTCGACGCGCATCTCGGGCCGCACCCGCACGTAGCGCGGGCTCATGAGGCCGCCGGCATCGTCCTCGGCGTAGGCGAGCAGGGCCACCACCTCCTTGCGCGCGGGATCGTCGAGCAGCCCCAGCAGGTCTTCGCGCGCGTCCTCCGGCGCAGCCTGCACCAGGTCTGCGGCGTCGTCCGGAGGGAGCTGGCGCATCCAGATCTGGCGCTCGGTCCGGCCGAGCTCGAGCAGGAGCTGGCTCTCCTCGCGCGCATCGAGCGCGACGAAGAGCTCCTCCGCCTCGCCGGGCGCGAGCAGGCGGAAGCCCTCGGCACGTTCCTCGGGAGAGAGAACCGGCCAGGCCTCGAGCAGGTCGGAGGCGAGGAGCCCGCCCGTATTGCGGCCGGTCTGCGGCAGGGACTCCATGGATGCATCCTCCGCGACGTCCCGTCGCGATCCGGCGGCGAGCCGGGATCCTAGTCCGAGCCCGCTCCCTTCTCGACCTCGAGCTGGAGCTCCTTGCGCTGGCGCTCGGCCTGCTCGTTCGCCTTCGCGCGCTCTCGTTCGATCTCGAGCGCGAGCTCCTTGCGGGTCTTCTCGACGGCCTCGCGCTCGGAGTCAGCGCGCTCCCGCCGCAGGTCGACGAGCTTCTGCTCGAGGAGACGGTTGCGCTGGGCCATCAGCTCGTGTGGCAGGACGGGCGCTGCGGTGCCCGGCACGTAGGTGACCTGCACGATCTGGTCCGCCTTCGATCCATCATCGGCAATGGCCGCCACCTGGATGCGGTTCATGCCGGCCTGCAGGGGCACCAGCGCACCGAAGCTGCCGTCGGCATTGATCGCCACGTGCTTCGCAGTCTCTCCCGTGGAGAGGTTCTTGAACGTGACGGACTCTACGTTCGAGAACCGCACCTGCTCCACGATCTCCACGATGTCTCCCGGGTTGCGCACCGGCGTGAAGTAGCCGCCGGTGCGGGCGGCGAGCTCGACCGCAGCGACGGGACCCGCGAGCGCCTCGGGTCCGATCGCGAAGGCGTGGAACCGGATCCCGGCGCGGCGTGCACGTTCGGCCGCACGCAGCACGGCGCTCACGTTGGCGGAGTCGTAGCCCGGCCCTGCCGGGAGCGTGGGCTGCCCATCGGTGAGGAAGAGCACGATCTTCTCGCTCTTTGGATCTGGCTGGGAGAGAGCGCCCGCAAGGCCCCGCAGCTCGATCGTGGCCTGGTCCGCCCCGGCGGCCATGTGCGTCGCGCCGGCCGGCCCCCGCTGCAGCACGGCCGTGAGGCCCCGCCGGATGCGATCGTAGTCGGTGGTGAGTGGCTCCTCCGTGATGGCGGCCGGCGGTGGCCGGCCCCCGAAGAGGCCTCCCTGGGGCTCCGGATCGCCCGCGAACGTCACCAGCCCGACCCGCGTGCTGCGTGGATCGAGGCCGGCGAGGAGCTGGCGTGCGGCGGCGACCTCCGCCGCGAGGATCGAGTCGCCCGGATCGGTGCTGCCGATGCCGAAGAGACCGCCGAAGGTCGCCGTGCCCACCACGCCGTTGCCGTTCACATCGGACCCGGTCGGCTCGAACGTCGACCCGGAGGTGTCGATCACGATCATGACGTCGAAGTGGCGGAGGTCTCCGGCGCTGGCAACGGCCCGGCCCGCGACGAACGCGCCGCTTGCATCGCCCACGACCTCCCCGTCGCCCGGATGCTCGATGCTGAGCCGCAGCGCGCTGCCGCCGGCCGGCGCTGCGCCGAGCAGCTTCTCTCCGGCCGGGCGCGCGGGAGGCTCCGTATTCGAAGCGACACGAGCCGGTGTCGGCGGGGGATCGGCTGCGCGCGAGGGGGCTGCCGTCGGCGCGGGTGCCGGCTCGGCGTGCGTGGCCGGCGCTGCGAAGCTGGCGAAGGCGCGGCCTCGGCCGCCCTCGAGCGGGGAGGCGAGGGCGGCCGTTACGGCACCGATCGGTGCGGCGGCCACGTGGAAGGTGCCCCCCTTCGGCCAGGCGGCCTCGAGAATGCCGATCACCTTCTTGCTCCCGTGATCGAGGACGGGCGCCCCGCCCCAGCCGCGCAGGTCGGCGGCCGCGTCGAGCTCCACTTCGATGCGTTCGTCGGTGGCCGAGACGACGGTGCCGAAGAGATCGTTCTCGTCGGCCGGGATTTGGGCCGGGACGCCGAGGATCTGCACCCGGCGGCGGGCCGCCGGTAACGCCGGATCGGGCTCGAGCACGCGCACGCGCTGGGGGGCGAGGTCGAGGGCGAAGACCAGGAAGTCATCGCGAACGGTGCCGCCGGGCGCGCTGAGGGCGCGCCCGGGAGGCGCCAGCAACCGGCTCGAAACCGCCACGCGCTCGCGGGAGCGGCCGAGGCGGAACTCGACCTCCCGCGCGCGGGAGAGGTCGGCTGGGTCGAGGGAGTGTGCGGCGGCGATCGCGGCGACGCGGATCTCGCCGCCGGCCTCTGGCAGCGGCAGGAAGAAGGCCGTGCCGGAGGGCTTCGTCTCGTCGTTTCCAATGAGGGCGACCCGCACCACCGCCGGCAGCTCTGCGGCCGCTGCAGGGGACGCAAGAGCGGCGACTGAAGCCGCAAGAAGGCCGGGAGCGAGGAGCGAGGGGATCCGAAGCCGGGCGCTCAGCATGGCGCAATCGTAAGGAAGAGGCCTCCGAGCGTCACGGTGGCCGTTTCCCGAAGCGTCTCGGCTCGCTGGGGCTCAAGGTCGCACGTCTCCCGCCGATTCATCCGGGGTGCCCTTCATTGTGCAACGCCCGCCGTCGAGCTCCCGCCAGGGGCGCCTTCGGGAGGGGGCCCCGCGGCCTGCGACACGGGCCCGGGCAGGCGGCGACCCGCAGGCCGGCAGCCGCCTCGTGGCCGGGCTGGCCCACGAGCTCCGCAATCCGCTCGCGGCCATGTGCCAGGCCGTGACCCAGCTGCGGGCGAACCCGGCGCTCGGGGACGGCGATCATCGGCTGCTCGATGCCGTCCTCGAGGAGCTGGCCCGGATGCGCCGGATGACCACCGGCCTCCTCGCCGTCGCGACACCTCCTGCGGCGCGCTTCGCACCGGCCTCGGTCGAAGCCCTCGTCGACGCGACCGTCACCGTCCTGCGCCTCGATCCTCGCGTGGAGTCGCGGATCGAGATCGTGGTCGACGTCGCCGACGAACTTCCACTCGTGCGGCTCGATGCGGACGGCATCCGCCAGGTGCTGTGGAACCTTCTGCTCAACGCCGTGCAGGCCCTGCCGCAGGGTGGCAGGGTCCACGTGAGCGCGATGCCGCTGCGAGACCGCGCGCGGGACGGTGTCTGCCTCGAAGTCTGCGACGATGGACCGGGCATCCCACCGAAGTTGAGAGAGCGCGTCTTCCGGCTCTTCGAGACCCTGCGGGAGAGCGGCTCTGGCCTCGGGCTGGCGCTCGCGCGCAACAGCATCGGGCACCACGGTGGCTGGATCCGGATCGCGGATGCTCCCGGTGGCGGAGCGTGTGTTCGCCTCTGGCTGCCTATCGCCGGTCCCGGCCGCTCGCGCCGCGCAGCGGGCGGAGGATAGCCCGCCGTGGCCAGGATCCTGATCGTCGACGCCGAGCAGAGCGCGTGGCTTCCGGTGCAGCGCGCGCTCCGTCGGGACGGAGACGGCGTGGCCATCGTGGCCACCGCTCGCGAGGCCCTCGATGCCGTTCGTCGCGAATGCTTCGACCTGGTGCTCACCGAGCAGCGCCTCGACGACTGTGATGGTCTCGATCTGCTGGAGCGCCTCGGGCGGCTGGCACCCGCCATGGACGTGGTCGTGGCGACCGCTTCCGGCAGCATCGAGGGCGCCGTCGAGGCGATGCGCCGCGGTGCCCGAAGTTATCTAAAGAAGCCGGTCGCTCCGGCCGCGCTGCGTGCGCTCCGCGAGCGGCCGAGTCCGGCGCGCGGGGTGTCGCTCGCGGCGGGTGAGGATGCGGAAGATGAGGCCGCCTTCGACGCCATCGTCTGCGGCTCGCAGCGCATGCGCGATCTGCTCGGACTGGTGCGAAAGGTCGCACGGACCGACAGCACGGTACTCCTCACCGGCGAGACGGGCACCGGCAAGGAGCTGATCGGCCGCGCGCTCCACCGCGCGAGTCGACGGCGGGAGCACGTCTTCTGCGCCCTCAACTCGGCCGCCTTCCCGGAGACCCTCCTCGAGAGCGAGCTCTTCGGCCACCTTCGCGGGGCCTTCACCGGCGCGTCGCAGAGCAAGCGAGGTCTGCTGGAGAGCGCGCACGCGGGAACCGTCCTCCTCGACGAGGTGGCCGAGATGCCCCTCTCGATGCAGGCGAAGCTGCTGCGCTTCCTGCAGACCGGGGAGATTCGGCCCGTCGGCGGCGAGACGACCCGGCTCGTCGACGTGCGCCTCGTGACGGCAACCAACAAGGACCTCGAACACGAGGTGCGGTTGGGCCGCTTCCGGGAGGATCTCTTCTACCGGCTCGCAGTGATTCCGATCCACGTGCCGCCGCTGCGCGACCGCCCGGAGGACGTGCCGCTGCTGGCCCGCCACTTTCTGCGCCGCTTCGCGCTGCGGCTCGGAAAAGATCTGGACGGCATCGAGCCGGCTGCCCTCGATCTCCTCGTGGCGCATCCGTGGCCGGGAAACGTGCGAGAGCTCGAGAACACCATCGAGCGAGGGGTCGTGCTCTCTCGCGGCCCGAGTCTCGGGCCCGCCGATCTCCCCGATCGCCTGCGGTTCGCCTGGCGCACCGGTGCCGAACGCGAGGGCCTGCAGAGCCTCGAACACC
The DNA here is from genome assembly GCA_964403915.1 of uncultured Myxococcaceae bacterium. Taxonomy (GTDB): domain Bacteria; phylum Myxococcota_A; class UBA9160; order UBA9160; family UBA9160; genus MYXO. Next base: position 7,845 of record CAYOIG010000524.1, on the reverse strand, counting down.
TCGAGCGACGACACATCCTTGCGACGCTCGAGCGTGTCGGAGGAAGCCGTAAGCGCGCGGCCCACGTCCTGCAGATCTCGACCACGACGCTCTGGCGGCGGCTCAAGATATTCGGGATCGAGTCTGCGACGCCTGTGCTCGCATCGTCGCACGTGGACGCGAGCACGGCCGGGCCCTAGCGCGGAGAGGCGGAGAGCGGAATGGCAACGAAAGATTCGCAGCGAAGGACGGAGTCCGGGACGCCGGTCGCGCGCGCCGTACGCGGTGCTGCAACGTGGCTCGGCCTCGTGGCCGCTTTTGCGGCGGGCGCCGGTGCGGGCTGGCTCGGCGGGCGCGTACCCGAGCCCGAAACCTGCTCCGCGCACAGCGGCGCCGCGACTTCACAGGCCGACGAGACGGCCGCGACGCTGAGCGAACGCATGCTCGCGCTCGACCCCTTCGTGGTGAATCTGCTCAGCGAGGACGCGTCGCGCTACCTCAAGGTGAGGATCGAGCTCGAGGCGGTGAGCCCCGCGCTGCGCTCGGAGCTCGAGAGCCGGCTGCCGCAGGTTCGGGACGGGATCCTCGGCGTGCTCTCGGCGCACGACGTCGCCGACGTCACGAGCTTCGAGGGCAAGGCGCTCCTCAAGCAGGACATCCTCGAGCGCGTCAACGCAGTTGCGCGCGGCGAAGGCGTACGTTCGGTCCTGTTCACCGAATTCGTGGTGCAGTGAGTCTGCCCGCGAGCGATACGATGCAGACCGGCGCGGCGACGCTGCGCGGAGTGCGGCGCGGTCTGGATGCCTTCGCCGCGAGAGCGTCACGCCTGCTCTCGGCGAGGGCGCAGACGCGGCTCGAAGTCGTCCTCTCCGGCATCGAAGAGTCGAACGCATCCGGGCTCGCGGCGCGGCTCGCGCCCTTCGAGTGCAGCGTTGTCCTCGAGGTCGATGGCGGTGGCGGCGCGGCGTTCGTAGTGCCGTCCCGCGGTCTGGCCTTCGCGCTGCTCGCACTTCGCTTCGGCGCACGGCCGGGTTCCCTCGATGCCGCGCCGCCGGAGCGTCCCTGTACCCGCATCGAGGAGCGGGCCCTCGAACGCACGGCGGCGGAGCTGTGGGAGGCTTTTCGCAGCGGTGCCGGTGGCCTGCTCGCGGATTCGGCCCAGGTGGCGGGCGTCGAAAGTGCCGCGCGCCTGCGCGAGCGTGAAGACGCGCCGCTCTGGGTCGCACGCTTCGCAGTCACGGGGCTCGCTCAGGAAGAGCAGCTAACGCTCGCCGTGCCGCGCGCCCCGGCGGCCTCGGACGGCCCCGCGTCCGGCAGGCGGAGCGTAGATGCGGGCTAGGCGCTTCGTGGGCGCCACGCTGCTCGAAGCCGTCCGGCGCGCGAGACAGGCTCTCGGTCCCGACGCGGTCGTCGTTTCGGCAGGGCCGCTGGCCGGAAGGAGCTGGCTCCGCCGACCGGACGACGAGGGTTTCGAAGTGGTGACCCTCGATGACGACGGTCGCCTGGCCGAGGAGCTGACGGCCCTTCGGGGCGTCGTGGAGGCTCTCGAACGGCGGCTCGCCGCCGAGCCCACTGCTGCGCAGCCCGTACCGGTTCGCCTCGCGCGCGTTCGCATCAGCCCGGAGCGAAGTGAGAAGAGTGAGGATCCGACACCAAGGAGCGTCGACACATGGACTCGAAACTCAACCAGTTCGTGAACCGCATCGGAGATCTTCCGTCGGTACCGGCGATTGCCGCGACGGTGATCAGCCTGGTGGAGGATCCGAATGCCTCCGGAGACGACCTGCGGGTGGTGATCGAGCGCGACCCCGCGCTCGCGGCGCGCATCCTGAAGGTCGCCAACTCGTCGCTCTTCGGATTCTCGCGACGGATCGAGACCCTGCGCCACGCGATCGCCCTGCTGGGCTTCCGCACCGTCAAGAACCTCGCACTCGGCGCTTCGATGAAGGAGGCCTTCAAGCGGTTCGGACTCACCGAGCGGCTGCTCTGGGAGCACGCGACCCGCGCGGGAGCGGTCGCCGCCCGGCTCGCCGAGCACCCTGGTCTCGACGTCGACCGGGAGGAGGCTTACACGATCGGACTGCTTCACGACCTCGGAAAGATCGCCCTCAACAACGCGGCGCCCGACGAGTACCAGAAGGTCGTGGCACGCGTCTACAACGAGGGCGTGAGCTTCGTGAGCGCGGAGCGCGACGTCTTCGGGTTCGACCACACCGAAATCGGCTCTCTGGTGGCCGAGAAGTGGAAGCTGCCGCCGCGTCTCGAAATCGCCATCCGGCTGCACCACACGCCCGAGGCGCTGGAGACGCTTCCGATCGAAGACCGCCGGCTGACGGCGCTGGCGACGGTGACGACCGCCTTGTGCACCCGCTTGGGCGTCGGTCGGCGCGCGCCGGTCGAGGGCCTCGACCCGCGCACGCTGCCGGCATGGACGGCGCTCGGGCTCGTCGAAGAGGATCTCGACGCCGTGTTGGAGATGGCGACAGCCGTAGTCAAGGAGAGCGAGGGTCTGTTCGGATAGCGCGGCGGGAGCGCCTATTCCGGCAGGTCCCAGGGAGCGCCTGGCGGCGGCGACGCGCCCATGACGCGCTGGCGCCAGCGCACGATGCGGCACGTGAGCTCGTCCGGAGACTCGAGCACCCGCAGCCGATCGCCATTGGCCATCGCGACGACGGTTTCGCCGGCGCGCTCGACGAACGTGATCTGCTCGTCGTTGACGAGAAGCTGAGTTCCGTCGAGCCGCGTCAGCCAGATCAAGGTGCGTCTCCGCCCCGGTTCCTCCCGGCATCGGCAGATGGGGGCACCGGATGGAGCGCAGATCGGGCCCGCGCTGCGCATTCGCGGAAGGCGGCAAAGGAATTGCCCCCGATTCGCCGATGATGCGAGGCAGGAGCCCGGGACGGCACCCCCCCCAACACGTCGCCCCGGCTCTGGCTCTCCCCGGGGCGGAGCGAACGGGCTCCGCCCCGGGGTCTGCTTCTCACCGATTCGATCTGAAAGGCAAGGCTTTCATGCTGCAACGGGCGGCGGCACTCGCGATGGTCTTCGCGTCGTGGCCGGCGCTCGGGGCGGCGCTGCTTCCGCCGGCGCCCTACGGCCTCGCAGATGCGCGGCTGCTGGAGCCGCCCGTATTCCTGGCCGCCGAAGTGTGTGTGGGTTCCGAGCCGGACGGCCAGAGCGAACCGAGCCTCGCCGCGGCGTGCGGCACACTGGCCCGCGCCGCAAGCGAACTCGCCGCGGGCAGGGAACCGGAGGCGGCAGCGCTCGCGCTCCGCGCGGAGCGCGCCGTCACGTCCGAGGCCAAGGCCTCCCTGGTGCGCAGCGCAGCCCGCATGCTGCGCGCGCAGGCCCTCGCCAGAGGCGGACGCAACGCCGAGGCGATGGCCCTCCTCGATTCCCTCGCGCAAGAGAGGCCCGTCCGGCTCGCGTCAGCTGCGGGTCTCGAGCGGGCCGCGCTGCTGCACGCCGCCGGTCGGCCGGCCGAGGCGAGGGCCCTCTATGCGCGGCTGCTGCCGGACCGCGTTGGCGGAGAGATCGTCCCCGTGGCCTCGTGGCTCTGCGCAGCGGAAGCCGCGCTCGCCAGCGGCGACCCGGCCGCCGCGCGGGTCTGGCTCGCTCGCGCAGCGGCGCAGCTCGGCGAGAGTACCGATGCGGCCGTCGTGCGTCTGCGTCTTGCCGATGCGCTCGCCCAGGAGGGCGCGTTCCCGGAGGCGCGCGATCTCCTGCGCGCGCTGGCGGCCGAGAACGCCTCGCCGCCCGTCGGCCTGCTGGCGGCCGCACGGGCAGAGCTCATGGAAGACTCCCCGAAGGCAGGTGCTGCGCGCCATGCTGCCCTGCGGCGCGCAGCCGGGAGCCCCGATCGCGAGGTCTCGGGTGCCGGCAGCGTCTTGCTCGCCACGGCCCTGCTCCGGGAAGGGGCGCCGCTGGAGGCCCTCGCGCTGCTGGAGCAGCTTCTCGCCGGGAGCCCGTCACCGGCGCTCGCGCCTTCCGCGCAGGCGGCGCTCGTGCGTGCCCTCGACGGCGTGTCGACGGAGGCCCGGAGCGACGCCGGCTGTCTGCAGATCGTCGGACGTCTTGGCGCGCGGCTTCCCGCGCTCGCGCGGCGTGCCGGCAGCCCGGCCGCGCTCGATGCGGTCGCCGCGTGCAGCCAGAAGCTCGGACTCGTGCGTCTCGCAGCGCGGCTGCGCGCAGTCCGCGAGCGCGAGTTCGGCCCCGGAAAGGCCCAGGCTCCGGAGACGACGGTCGCACTCGAAGATGGCCCGCTGCGTGCAGCGACGCTCTACGGCAGTGGCGACTTTGGTGCGGTGCGGGGAGTTCCGGCTGCGGGCGCATGGGCGTTGCTCGCGGAAGCGGGCGAGACGGCGGAGCGGGCGCGGGCTGCGCTCGCTGCCACGCCAGGAAGGCGGCCATGAGCCGGCCGGCCACCCATGCGACGGAAATCCACCGGCGGACGTTTCACTCTGCAACGCGCGCGCGGCGCGGCGCCATCTCTCTCGCGTGCTCGCCGGGTGCAAGGCCGCGGCATAGCGTCGCAATTCTGCGTAGTCTCGAGATGGCACGCGACTTGCTTCTCACGATGCAGCGAGGGAGATGAAGCTGGCACATTGGCTCGCGAATCTGATCGGCGGGGCGAGGGCGCTCTCGCCAGCGCGCAAGGCTTTCGGCCTCGCGGCTGGCGCCGCTGCGGTTGCCTTCGTGGCCTGGCTGATTCTCGGAGCTTCTCGCGGGACGGCGCCGGGCCCGGCAGGCCCCACTGCGCCCGGGCTCCCGCCCGTCTCGAGCGCCGGCGACGGTTTCGAGGGCCGCGAGCAGGAGGCACGGCTCGAGCGCGAGCTCGCGGCACAGGCGGAGTCGCTGCTGGCTCGAACCACGGGGGAGGGCCGCGTCGCGGTACGCGTCCGCGCCGAGCTCGACGCGAGCCGGCGCGAGGAGACCCGCGAGCGCTTCGACCCCGGAGGTCAGGTCGAGCGCGCGGAGGAGCGCACCAGCGGGCCGGCCGCGCGGGGCGGAGCCGGAGCCGCCGGAACCACGACCGAGCGCGTGGAGTACGACGTCGGCAAGGAAGTGACGCGGGTGGTGACACCAGCCGGTGCGATTCGCCGCTTGCACGTGGCCGTGCTCGTGGACAGCGCGCCGGTCCCGGGCCTGGTGCCGTGGTCTGCGGCAGAGCTCGCGCAGCTCGAGGTCCTGGCCAAGCAGGCCGTTGGCTTCTCGGGCGAGCGAGGTGACGAGCTCAGCGTCACGACCGCGCCCTTTCGCGCATCCGGTGGGCTCGCGCCGGGATGGGCGCTCCCGGGCCTCGGCGGCGGCGTCGCGGCGTACGCTGCACTTCTCGCCGGGCTCGGCGTGCTGATCCTCCTGGCGCTGCGCTCGTCCGCACGCGCATCGTCCCGGATCGGGCTCCCGATGTCCGTGGCCGAGCTCGAGGCCGCGCTGCTCGGCAGCGAGCTCGACGTGCAGGAGCCCGCGCTCGTCGCTCCGGGCGCGCCGGCGGGCGAGGGCGCGAGCACGGCGCTGCCGGCGGGAATGAGCGACGCGGGTGCAGCGGCGCTTCGCTCCTGGCTGAAGGAGGACTAGGGCCGTGGAGTTCGAGCGCATGACGGGGGCGGAGAAGGCAGCCGTGCTGACGCTCGCGCTGCCGCCCGAAACGGCGCACGCACTTCTCGCACGCCTCGGCGACGCCGAGCTCGAGCGATTGCTCGCTGCCATTGCTCGCTTCGACGAGGTGCCCGGCAGCGTTCGCGAGCGCGTCCTCGACGAGTTCCATACCTGCGTCGGCCAGCACCGCGATGCGGTGCTCGGCGGGCGGGCGCGTGCGGTGGCGCTTGCGCGCGATGCCCTCGATTCCGAACGTGCTGCGCGCGTATCCCGCTGCATCGGTCGTGACGGCGCGCGGATCGATCGCATGCTGGCCCCACTCGCGCCCGGCTTCGTCGCGCGCACGCTCGCCGGAGAGCACCCGCAGACGATCGCGCTCGTCCTCTCGCAGCTCTCGGACGACCGCGCGGCCGCCGTCGTGGCCGCGCTCAACGAAAGTCTTGGAGCCGACGTGATGCTTCGTCTCGCATGCCTCGACGCGGTGCCCGAAGACGTCATCGCAGAGCTCGAGGAGGGCATCGCCGAGCTCTTCGACGCAGGTCGGGGCCCGTCGTCGCTGGTGGGCGGCCGCGACGCGGCAGCGCGCATCCTGAGCCGGGTGCCCCGCTCGGCCGGAAGCGCCATCCTCGAAGGCGTGGACGGTCGCGACCCCTGGATCGCGAGCGAGATCCGGCGGCGCATGCTGCGTTTCGACGATCTGCGATGCCTCGATCGGCGGGGCTTCCAGACCCTCTTGCGAGAGGTCTCGATCGAGGATCTCGTGCTCGCCATCAAGGGCGCCCGGGCGCAGATGCGCGAGAAGGTGTTCGAGAACGTCTCGTCGCGAGCGGCGGAGCAGATACGCGAGGAGGCCGAGCTGCTCGGGCCCGTTCGGCGATCGGAGGTCGAGCGCGTGCAGGAGCGCATCGTCGAAATCGCGCGGCGCCTCGAAGAGGAGGGACGGATCGATCTCCACGAGGAGGAGATCATCGATGCGCCGCTTTGACGGGCTGCGAAGCGGACTGCTCGTCGTGCTCCTCCTCGGCCCGCCTTCGGCCGGCGCCGAGGTGGCAAGCGAGCCTTTGCCGGGCGGGTCGTGTACGCAGGCCCTGCGCGACGCCGAGGCCCTGGTCGCGCAGGTTCGCAGCGAGCGCGACGCCCTCGCGCGGCGCGAGCGGATCGTGAAGGAGATGGAGCAGACGGGTGCCGCGGCGCGCAGGGAGACCGACCTTCGGCTGCAGGAGCTCGAGAGGCTTCGCGCCGGCCTCGACCAGCGGCTCGCGCGGCTCGAAGCCGCCGCCGACGAGCGCGTGGCGCTTCTCTCAGACCTCTACGGTCGCATGCAGCCGGAGCGTGCAGCCGCGGTGATCGACGCGCTCGATCCGGAGCTCGCGGCGAAGATCCTCGGGCGCATGCGCCGCACGCGGGCTGCGGCCGTGCTGGGGGCGCTCTCCGGGCCGCACGCGGCGGAGATTTCGCGGCGGCTCCTCTGGCCGCATGACGCCGGAGGCGCAGCGCAGCCGCTCGCCAGCTCGGCAGCGAAGCGAAGGGGTTCGGGCGCGGCGTCCGTTCCCTGAGGAGCGGCCCGCTCGGGGTCGCGGGGGAATCCGGCTCCCCGCGTCCGGGTGACCTCGCTACAGGGAAGGGACGCCGCGCCGTCCGAGCGCGCGCTTCTCGCCGCGGACGGTCGCCAGCACGTACGGCCCCTGCGGCAGCACCGCGATGCGCGCCGTCGGGCCTGCAGCAGCGAGAGCCTGAGCGATGCCCTCTTCGGGAGAGGCCACCGGCTCGACGAAAAGGGCCCGCTGGGTGAGATGCGGCAGGCCATCGCTGTAGAGCAGCACGCGTGCACGACGCAGCGCCTGGCACAGGCTCTGCACCATCCACTGATCGATGGCGAAGAAGGCCGGATCCTCGAGGCGAGACTCGAACTCCGCCGCGTCGTGGCAGCTCCGCAGGCACGTCTCGAAGGCTGCACTTCCGACGCCTTCGGCGAGGCTGGCGCAGAGCAGGATCGTGCCGCCCGGCCGCACGATCGCGGCGGCCGCCGCGATGCCCTTGATCGCCTGATAGAAGGTGCCGTCGAGGGGAGCGCCGCCGCCGGAGACGACGACGAGATCGGCCGGCTGGTCGAGGGCTACGTGCGACTCCGCCTCGACGAAGCGAACGGCCTCCGCGTGCGAGGCGAAGACGTCTCCGCAGAAGACCCCCGCCACGCGGCGCTCGCGATCGAGCGCGACCTGCACGCTGAAGTGTACGCCCACCCGCTGCGCGATCTCGACCAGCGCG
>CAYOIG010000523.1:0-5125 GCA_964403915.1 uncultured Myxococcaceae bacterium | reverse complement strand
GCCCGCCCGTCACCGACGGCGCCGCAGCCGTCGTGCTCGCAGCGGGCGATCTTGCTAGGAAGAAGTGCCGGCGACCGGCGTGGATCCGCGGCATCGATCACCGCATCGAGAGCCACTCCCTCGGCGCGCGCAATCTCGCGCGCTCGCGCTCGACCGAGATCGCGGGAGAGAAAGCCGGCGCATTCTCGGGCACGCTCGACGTCGCCGAGCTGCACGCGCCCTTCACCCACCAGGAGCTGATCCTGCGCGACGCGCTGCGGCTCGGGCCCGCGGTCGACGTGAACCCCTCGGGCGGCGCTCTCGCCGCGAACGCGGTCATGGTCGCGGGGCTGATCCGACTCGGCGAAGCGGCCGCGCGCATCCATGCGGGCGAGGCGCAGCGGGCGCTCGCGCACGCGACCTCGGGCCCGTGCCTGCAGCAGAACCTCGTCTGCGTGATGGAGGCCTGATCGTGGCGGAGCGCTGCGCCGTCGTCGGCATCGGACAGACGAAGCACGACGCGAAACGGATCGACGTATCGATGCCCGGTCTCGTCCGCGAGGCCGCCCTGCGCGCGCTCGCCGACGCGGAGCTCACCTTCGCGGACATCGATGCCGTGGTGATCGGCAAGGCCCCCGACATGTTCGAGGGCGTGATGATGCCGGAGCTCTTCCTGTCCGACGCCCTCGGCTGCACGGGCAAGCCCATGCTCCGGGTGCATACGGCAGGCAGCGTGGGCGGATCGACCGCCATCGTCGCCGCGAGCCTGGTCCAGGCCGGCATCCACGACCGCGTGCTCACCGTGGCCTACGAGAAGCAGAGCGAGAGCAACGCCATGTGGGCGCTCACGGTGAAGATCCCCTTCCAGCAGGCCGTCGTCGCCGGGGCAGGCGGCTACTTCGCGCCGCTGATCCGCGCCTACATCCGCCGCTCGGGAGCGCCCGACGACACCGGGATCCGCGTTGCGCTCAAAGATCGCACCAACGCGCTCGCGAATCCCTATGCGCACCTCGTCTTCCCGGGTATCAGCTTCGAGCAGGTGGCGAATTCGCCCATGCTCTGGGATCCGATCCGCTACCTCGAAACCTGCCCGTCGTCCGACGGCGCCTGTGCCATGGTGCTCGCCAGCGAGAAGGCCGCCGCCAGCGTTCCGGGCAAGCCGGCCTGGATCCACGCCACGGCCATGAAGAGCGAGCCGACGATGTTCGCGGGCCGCGATCAGGTGAACCCGCGCGCGGGTCGCGACTGCGCGGCCGAGCTCTACCGCAAGGCCGGCATCACGAACCCGCGCAGAGAGTTCGACATGGCCGAGATCTACGTCCCCTTCAGCTGGTTCGAGCCGATGTGGATGGAGAACCTCGGCTTCGCCGAGCCGAACGAGGGCTGGAAGATGACCTACGAGGGCGCGACGGCGATGGACGGCGATCTTCCCGTGAACTGCTCGGGAGGCGTGCTGTCGTCGAATCCGATCGGCGCCTCGGGCATGCTTCGCTTTGCCGAGTCGGCGCTGCAGGTGCGGGGACAGGCGGGTGCGCATCAGGTGGACGGTGTGCGCCGGGCCCTCGGCCATGCCTACGGCGGCGGCTCCCAGTTCTTCTCCATGTGGGTGGTCGCGAGCGACCGGCCCTAGACGGAGCGCGGCGTGCACTACAACATCGCCGACCTCTTCGAGTCCGTTGCGGACGCCGTGCCCGAGCGCGTCGGCCTCGTCTGCGGCGAGCGACGCCTCGGCTACGCCGAGCTCGACCAGCGCGCGAGCCGGCTCGCCCACTACTTCGCGTCGCAGGGCGTCGGCCCCGGCGACCGCGTCGGGCTCTACCTGCAGAACGGTGCAGAGTACGTGGAGGCCATGCTCGCGGCGTTCAAGCTCCGCGCGGTGCCGGTGAACATCAACTTCCGCTACGTGGCCGAGGAGCTCCGCTACCTGTGCCGCGATGCGGGTGTGAAGGGCCTGCTCTTCGACGCCGCAGCCACCCGCCGTGTCGAGGACGTTGCCCGGGACGTTCCGGGCCTCGACTTCTTCATCGTCGTGGGAGACCCGGGCTCCGCTTCCGCAACGCTCGGCAAGGGGATCGCCTTCGATGCTGCGGTCGATGGCTCGTCGCCGGCGCGCGACTTTGCGGAGCGCTCGGACGACGATCTCTACGTCATCTACACCGGAGGCACGACCGGAATGCCGAAGGGCGTGATGTGGCGTCACGAGGACGCCTTCCACGCCTGCCTCATGGCCGCCAACCCCATGGGCCCGCCGCCTGCGCGGCCGGAGGAGGTGGCCGAGCGCGCGAAGGCGAAGGCACCGATCGCGATGATGACGGCCGCCCCGCTCATCCACGGCGCCGCACAGCTCGGGACCCTCATCGCCCTGCTGCAGGGCCACAAGGCGGTCATCGCGCCGCGCTTCGATCCGCACCTCGTCTGGCAGATCATCGAGCGGGAGCGCGTGATGACGCTCTCGCTGGTAGGCGACGCCATGGCGCGGCCCCTGGCCGAGGCCCTGGCGGAGGATCCCGCGCGCTACGACACCTCCTCGCTCCTCATCACGAGCTCCGCGGGCGCCATTCTCTCGCAGGGCGTGAAGGATCAGTTGAAGGCGCTGCTGCCGAAGCTCGCGCTGCTCGACAACTACGGAGCGTCGGAGGTCGGATCCCAGGGCATGGACGCGGGTGGCGTCACGAAGGAGGGCGGCATCCGCTTCCGCATGAGCGAGCGCACGGTCGTGCTCGACGAGGATCTTCGCGTGATCGAGCCCGGATCGGGCCGTATCGGCCGGATCGCGCTGCGGGGACACATCCCGCTCGGCTACTGGAACGATCCGGAGAAGACGGCAAAGACCTTCGTCACTGCGGCGGGCGTGCGCTACGTGATTCCGGGGGATCTCGCGCGGCCCGAAGCCGACGGAACGCTCACCCTCTTCGGCCGCGGCTCCCAGTGCATCAACAGCGGCGGCGAGAAGATCTTCCCCGAAGAGGTGGAGGGTGCGCTCAAGCAGCACCCCGACGTTTTCGACGCGCTGGTGGTGGGCGTTCCCGATGCGCGCTGGGGCGAGCGGGTGACGGCGCTGGTGCAGCCGCGCGAAGGCGCTGCGGCGCCCCGGCTCGAGGAGCTGGCCGCGCACTGCAAGGGGCTCATCGCGGGCTACAAGGTGCCGCGCGCGCTCCATCTGGTGAGCGAGATGAAGCGCTCGCCGGCCGGGAAGGCCGACTATCCGTGGGCGAAGGCGCACGCCATCGCACGCGAGAAGGAGCAGAGCTGATGTCCCAGAGCTTCTGGCGCCACGCCGAGCGCAGCCCGCAGGCCCTCGCCCTCGTGACGCCAGAGGGTCGCGAGGTCGCGGCCGGCGAGCTGCTCGCCGAGACCAATCGCATCGTCCACGGCCTGCGGGCCCTCGGTCTCTCGAAGGGAGACTGCTTCGCCACCGTGCTGCCAAACGGCCTCGAGATGCTGGCCCTCGAGCTCGCCGCGCTGCAGGGCGGCTTCTACATCACGCCGATCAATCATCATCTCACCGCCCCCGAGATCGCCTACATCGCCGGGGACTGCGAGACGAAGGCGCTCTTCGTCCATGAGCGCTTCGCGGGCGCCTGCAAGGCGGCGGCGGATGAGATCGCCTTCCCGGAGAGCGGCCGCTTCGCCATCGGTGCCGTGCCCGGCTTCCGGCCCTTCTCGGATCTGACGAAGGATCAGCCCACAGCGCTGCCGGCAGATCGCGCCTGCGGCGCGGTGATGCACTACACGTCGGGAACGACGGGCCGGCCGAAGGGCGTGCGCCGCGCGCTGCCACCGCTCGATCCCGACATCGTCGCGACGCTGTACACGGGCTTCCTGGGCCTCTTTGGCATCAAGCCCGAATCGGAGAACGTGCATCTGTGCGGCTCACCGCTCTACCACACGGCGGTGCTGACGTTCGCGACGTGCTCGCTGCACATGGGCCACACGGTCGTGATCATGGATCGCTGGACGCCCGAAGATGCGCTGCGCCTCATCGAGCGCTACCGCGTCACCACCAGCCACATGGTTCCGACGCAGCTCCACCGGCTGCTGGCGCTGCCTGAAGACGTGCGCGGCCGCTACGACGTCTCGTCCCTGCGCCACATGGTCCACGCGGCCGCACCCTGCCCGCCCGACGTGAAGCGACGCATGCTCGCGTGGTGGGGGCCCGTGATCTACGAGTACTACGCCGCGACCGAGGGCGGCGGAACGCTGGTCACGCCGCAGGAGTGGCTGGAGCGACCCGGAACGGTCGGCCGGGCCTGGACGGGATCCGAGATCCGCATTCTCGACGACGCCGGCAACGCCTGCGCACCGGGACAGATCGGAACCGTCTACATGAAGCTCGGTCAGGCGAGCTTCGAGTATCACAAGGACAAGGCGAAGACGGAGGGAAGCCGCCGCGAGGGCTTCTTCACCGTGGGCGACGTCGGCTACCTCGACGACGCCGGCTATCTCTTCCTCTGCGATCGCAAAGCCGACATGATCATCTCGGGCGGGGTCAACATCTATCCGGCCGAGGTCGAGGCGGTGCTGCTCACCCATCCCAAGGTGGCCGACGTCGCCGTCTTCGGGATCCCGGACGACGACTGGGGCGAGCAGGTGAAGGCCGTCGTCGAGCCCGCGCCCGGGGCAACGCCCGGCCCGGCGCTCGCGGAGGAGATCCTGGCGTTCTGTCTCGAGCGCACGGCGAAGTACAAGGCGCCGAAGTCGATCGACTTCATGGAGTCGCTGCCGCGCGATCCGAACGGAAAGCTCTACAAGCGAAAGCTCCGCGATCCCTTCTGGAAGGGGCGCGAGCGCGCGATCTAGCGCGGGAGGATCCATGCACATCGATTACACGCCCGAACAGCGAACGCTGCGGGATGAGCTGCGGGCGTATTTTACGCGGATGATGACGCCGGAGCTGGTGCGTGAGGTGAAGGGCTCGGAGGGCGGCGGGCCTCTCTACACCGAGGCTCTCCAGCAGATGGGGCGCGACGGCTGGCTCGGCATCGGCTGGCCCCGCGAATGGGGCGGGCTCGACCGCTCGCCGATCGAGCAGTTCATCTTCGCCGACGAAGTGCAGCGAGCGGGCTACCCGCTGCCATTTCTCACGCTCAACTCCGTCGGCCCGACGCTCATGAAGTTCGGCAGCGAGGAGCAGAAGAAGCGCTTC
>CAYOIG010000522.1:0-2087 GCA_964403915.1 uncultured Myxococcaceae bacterium | reverse complement strand
TCCTGCTCGGCCACGCCGCGCTCGCGATCGAGACGGGGCGGTGGAAGGACGCCGAGACGGCGCTCGCCGAAGCGCTGCGCCTGGCGCTCGAGGACGGGCGTCCGCGCGGCGTGGCCGTGGCGCACGCCAACCTCGCCCTGCTGGACGGACTCACGGGGCGTCCCGCGCGTGCGCGGCGCCGCGGGCGCACCGCGGTGCGGCTGATGCGCGCCTACCTGCCGCGCCTGGAGCCGCTCACGTGGCGCGTGCTGGCCCAGGCTCACCGCGTCGCCGGACGCGCGGCACCGGCCGAGCGCGCCGCGCGGGCGGCGGTGGCGGGGGCCGCGCGCCTCGGGCTCGGGACCGAGCTGGAGTACGCGCGCCTCGAGTACGGCCGGCAACGTGCGGTCGCCGGTCGCTGGGCCGAGGCCGAGGCGGTGTGGCGGCACGCGCTGTCGACGGCCGGCACGCGCGAAGGCGCCGCACTCACGCTGCTCGCCGCCGCGTGCGGGCGCGCCGCGCTCCGCCGCCGCGAGTTCGGCGAAGCGCAGGACCTGCTCGGCCGCTGCGATGCCTGGCTCGCGGGCCGCGCCGCACCGTACGCGGCCGCGCACGCGCAGTGGTTGCGCGCCGAGCTGGCGCTGGCGCAAGGGCGCGCGGACGAGGGCACCGCGCTCGCCGAGCGCACGCTCGCCGCGTTCGCCGAGCTGCCGGCGCCGGCCGATCGCGCGGCGGCGGCGCTCGACTGCGCGCGCATCGCCGCGGCGGCGGGCGCGGCGGCGCCGGTCGACGCGTGGCTCGAGCAGGCCGCGACCGCGTTCGAGTCGCTCGGCGACCATCGCGGCCGCGAGCGCGCGCACGCCCTCCCGGTCGAGAGGTTGCGCGGGGCGCGCAGCCCCCCGCCGCCCCATCGCAGCCGCGACCAGCAGCCCACGGTCAGCCGCCTGCTCGATTCGCTCTCCGACCTCGGCGTGCTCACGCGGCGCGCCATGCAACTGGCGGTCGAGCAGCTCGACGCCGAGCGCGGCGTGCTGCTGCTGGCCGACGAGAAGACGGGCACGCTGGTGCCCGTGGTCGAGCAGGGCGCCGTGGACGCCGCCACGCGCCACCAGGCGGTGACCTACAGTCGCGAGGCCGTCGAGCGCGTCGCCGCGAGCGGCGGCAGCCTGCTCATTCCGGACGTGGCCTCGGGCGCCGCGAGCCTGTCGGCGAGCATGGTCGACCTGCGGCTGCGCTCCATCGTCTGCGTGCCGCTCTACGGCGGGGGCAAGGTCGTGGGCGCGGTGTACCTCGACGACTCGCGCCGCGAGGAGGCGTTCAGCGACGCGGACCGGGCGCTGCTCGAGGGCTTCGCCCACCTGGTCGCGATCGCGATCCAGAAGAGCCGCGGCCAGGAGGAGGAGCGCCGCACCCACGAGTTGCTCGTGGGCGAGAACCTGTCGTTGCGCCAGGAAGTGAGCGTGCGCTTCCAGCCCCGCAATTTCGTGGGCAGCAGCTCGGCGATGCAGCGCGTGCTGGCCATGGCCGAACGCGCCGCGGAGACCGCGACGACCGTGCTCATCACCGGCGAGAACGGCACCGGCAAGGAGATGATCGCGCGCATCGTCCACCACACGGGCAAGCGCCGCCTGGGCCCGTTCGTGTCGGTGAACTGCGGCGCGATCCCGCAGACGCTGCTCGAGAGCGAGCTGTTCGGCATCCTGCCCAGCGTCGCCACCGGCGTGCGCGGCCGCGACGGCCGCTTCGTGCAGGCGCACGGCGGCACGCTGTTCCTGGACGAGATCGGCGACATGCCGCTGACGCAGCAGGTGGCGCTGCTGTCGGCGATCTCGAATCGCGAGATCACGCCGGTCGGCGGCGGCAAGCCCGTGGCCGTGGACGTGCGCATCATCGCCGCCACCAACCAGGACCTGCGGCGCAAGGTGGAGGAGGGCTCGTTCCGCGAGGATCTCTTCTACCGGCTCAACGTCCTGCCCATCGAGGTGCCGCCACTGCGGGAGCGCAAAGCCGACATTCCGTCGCTCGCGCACTACTTCGCCGCCCACTTCGCGGCGCAACAGGAACGCGACGTGCCCGAACTCTCTCCCGAGTTCCTCGCCGCGCTCATG
>CAYOIG010000521.1:0-2097 GCA_964403915.1 uncultured Myxococcaceae bacterium | reverse complement strand
CTCGGCGCCATGGTGGCGGCGATGGCCGAGGTGGGCGAGCGCTTCAAGCGCCGGGAGGTCTACGTACCGGAGATGCTGATCGCGGCGCGCGCCTTCAAGACGGCGCTTCCGCTGCTCGAGCCGCTGCTGGTGCAGGCGGGCATCCGGCCGGAGCACAAGGTCGTGATCGGCACCGTGCAGGGCGATCTCCACGACATCGGCAAGAACCTCGTGGCGCTGCTCTGGCGGGGTGCACACTTCGAGGTGGTGGATCTCGGCGTCAACGTGCCGGCGCAGAAGTTCATCGACGCGATCCGCGAGCACGGCGCGGCGGCGGTCGGTCTCTCGGCGCTGCTCACCACGACGATGGTCGGAATGGCGGAGGTGATTCGCGCAATCCGCTCGGCCGGCTTCGGGGACGTGAAGATCCTGGTGGGCGGCGCGCCGGTGACGAAGGATTGGGCGGCGGGCATCGGCGCGGATGGCTGGGCGCCCGACGCCGCCTCTGCGGTGGACGCGCTTCGCGGCGCTCTCGCCGGATGAGCCGGAGCGGGGCGCACGCGGCGGCCACGGCGCGCAGCGGGCGCGGCCACTGACATGGGCCCGGCCGCGCCGCCGCTGCTCGCGCGCCTGCTCGCCTCGGGCCCGGTCGTTCTCGATGGTGCGTGGGGAACCGAGCTGCAGGCGCGCGGGCTCGCCCTCGGCGAGTGCCCGGACGCCTGGAATCTCTCGCACCCAGACCGGGTCGAGGCGGTTGCCCGTGCCTACGTCGAGGCCGGGAGCCAGGTGATCCTCACCAACACCTTCCGCGCCAACCGGATCGCCCTCGCCGATGCCGGGCTCGAAGCCCGCGTGCGCGAGATCAACCGCGCCGGCGTCGAGATCTCACGCCGTGCGGCCGCGGATGGCGCCCACGTCTTCGCCTCGCTCGGCCCGAGCGGCAGGCTCCTCGCGGCCGGCGACGTGGAGGAGGAGGCGCTGCGCGAGGCGTTCGCCGAGCAGGCGGCTGCGCTCGCCGAGGCGGGCGCGGCTGCGCTCGTGGTCGAGACGCTGAGCGATCCGGCGGAGGCCGCGATCGCCGTCTCGGCCGCGCGGGAGACGGGCCTGCCGGTCGTGGCCTGCATGACGTTCGACTCGGGCGCGGACGGGGATCGCACGATGATGGGAACCACGGTCGAGGAGGCGATGCGCGTGCTCGTCGAGGCGGGTGCGGACGTCGTCGGTGCGAACTGCGGTCAGGGCATCGAGGGCTTCGTCGCGCTCTGCGAACGCATCCGGGCCGTCACCGAGCGGCCGATCTGGATCAAGGCCAATGCGGGGCTTCCGGAGCTGGAGAGAGAGCGCGTCGTCTACCGCACGACGCCCGAGGCCTTCGCTCGCGCGGCGCCCGCGCTCGTGCGCGCGGGCGCAGGCTTCGTCGGCGGCTGCTGCGGCACGAGCCCGGCGTTCGTGGCCGCGATCGCGGCCGCGCTGCGCGGGCGGCCGCTACAGTAGTCGGCGCAGGAGCGCGGTCTTGAGCTTGGTGTAGGGCGGGTAGGCGAGCTTCGGGTCGACCGCCGTCGACTTCGTGACCACCGCCTTGCGGTGGCTGAAGGTCTCGAAGCTCGTTCGGCCGTGGTAGGCGCCCATGCCCGAGGGGCCGACGCCGCCGAAGGGGAGGCCCGGGTTGGCGATCTGCCAGAGCACGGCGTTCACGCACACGCCGCCGGAGCTCGTCTCGGCGATGATCTTCTCCTCCACCGCCTGCCGCTTCGTGAAGACGTAGAGGGCCAGCGGCTTCGGCCGTGCGTTCACGAAGGCGATGGCAGCGTCCATGCTGGGGACGCTCAGCACCGGCAGGATCGGGCCGAAGATCTCGTCCTGCATCACGGGCGAATCCGGCGCGACGCCGCGCAGGATCGTCGGCGCGACGTAGTGGCTCGCCTCGTCGGTCTGCCCGCCGGCCACCACCTCTCCGCTGCCGAGCAGCGCGGCGAGGCGCCGAACGTGGCGCTCGTTGATCACGCGGCCGTAGTCGGCCGTCTGGCGCGGGTCGTCACCGTAGAACTCGCGCAGCGCGGTCTTCATCGCGCCGAGCAGATCCTGCTCGCGTGATTCGTGGACGAGGACGTAATCGGG
>CAYOIG010000520.1:0-3279 GCA_964403915.1 uncultured Myxococcaceae bacterium | reverse complement strand
GCAGAGCCTCCGGCCCCTGACACATGGCGAACACGAGGTCGCTGCCGCGGGCGGCCTCGGCAATGCGCTCGGGTGCAACGAGCCGAACGGCCGCACCGTGCGCCTCGAGCGCCTGCGCCGTCGCCTCGAGGATCGCGCGATCGGCCTCGACCTTGCCTGGCGAGTAGACGGTCTCGCGCAGGATCCCGGTGAAGACGCCTTCGCCGCCGTTCACGCGCATCCGGCGAGCGCCTCCGCGGCCGTGAGGTCGTCGAGACGGTCCACGTCCACGACCTCGCCGAGATCGCACGCCTCGAGCACCACCCCCTCGCGCACGATCGCCGAGAGCAGCTCCCGCAGGGCCCCGCCACCGGCTTCGAGAAGCTCGGGCCCGCGCCGAAGGGCACGCTCCGGCAGCAGATAGAGCCCGGCCGTCGAGAGCGGGCTCGTCTCGGCGCCGGGGCCGATCGCGAGGATCCGGCCTCCGGGCTCCGCCAGCACGCGCAGCGGCCGGTCTTCGTCGGGGCGGCGGGTGACACCGATGAGGCCCTCGGGCGCCGCCTCGTCGCCGCGCAGGACGCACGCCGCGGCCGAGGCGAAGGTCGGGAGAGAGCCCGGCGGAAAGACGCCGTCGACCATGGCGATCAGCGCGTGACGGTCTCCCCCGGCGAGCAGCGCCGAGGCCACGTTCGCGAAGGTCTCGAGACTCGAGGCGGTGGTCCGGCGCAGCAGGCGCACCGAGAGCGCGGGCACCGCTGCCGCCAGCAGGTTCGCAATCGCGTCGCCGTCGCGCTCGTTCACGGCGACGATGGCCTCGGTGGCGCCTACGGCCGCCACGGCGGCGAGGGCGTGACCCAGCAGCGGCCGCCCCGCAACCTCGACCAGCGCCTTCGGCGCTGCGAGCCCCTCCGCGCGCAGGCGCTCGCCGAGGCCCGCCGCGAGAATCCCGGCCCTCATCCGGCCTCGCCCGGGTCGAGATCTTCGACGCTCTCGACGACGAGGTGAACGCAGGAAGCCTGCGGATGCGCGGGGTCGAGGGTGCGGCCCCCGGAGACCCAGATCGCGTGCAGCCCGGCTGCAGCCGCGCCCTCGACGTCCCGATCGAGGCGATCTCCGACCATCGCCACCCGCTCGGGCGCGAGCTCGAGGGCTGCGAGCGCCGGCTCGAAGATGCGGGGATCCGGCTTCCAGGCGTTCACGCGGCTCGAGTCGATGATGCTGCGGAAGAGTCCGCCAAGGCCGCAGTCGCGCAGCAGCCCCTCGCTGTTGCCGCAGCCGTTCGAGACCACCCCGAGCGGCACGCGCCGCGCGAGCCGCTCGAGGAGGGGCCGGCGCCGCAGCAGGGTGCGGCTCGTCTCGTCGCTGAACTCCTTCGTGAGGCGCGCGGCGAGCGCCAGGTCGCCTGCGCCGAGGCGCTCGAGCTGCGTTGCGACGTGGAGATCCACCATCTCTTCGAGTCCGAGCTCCGCGGCACGAGGATGGCGCAGGACGCGCTGCTCGCCGGCAGCCAGCGCAGCCGCCATCGCGGCGGCGTCCGCGGCGGGCAGCTCCGCGCGAAGCAGCGCCTCGAAGCGCTCGCCCCAGCCGCGGCCATCGGCGTCGAGGGTGCCGCCGAGATCGAAGAGCAGGCCCTCGACGCGCAGCGGCCGGCCGCTTGCCCCGGACCCGAGGGTGAGCGTTCTCTCCGTGCTCACGTGGATTCGCCCTCGCCGGCCCCCGGTGCGGCCTCGCGACCCGCACGCAGCCGGATTCCCACGAGCAGCGCCACGAAGGCGTAGCTCCCGATCGTCGCGAACCACACGAACCAGTGCAGCCGTCCGAGCGCGGCGAGCAGGAGCACGAAGTAGGCGAAGTCGCGGCTCGCGAGGCTCTCGTACCAGTCGTGGAACTCGGCCTTGCGCCCGCTGCGATCGATCCAGCGCGAGAACGCGAAGCCTGCCGCCGTCGCGAGCGCGAAGCCCCCGAGCGTCGCCCAGACCAGCCGCGACGTGGCGGGCCCTGCGTCCGCCGCCAGTGCATTCCAGCCGATGGCGAGGAAGACGGCCGCGTTCACGATGTTGTCGCCGATGAGGTCGAGACGGCGGCCAAAGTCCGAGCTCGTGTAGGAGAGACGCGCCACCTCGCCATCGCAGCCATCGAGGATGGTGGAGGCGATGAAGAGGAGGGCACCCACGATCTGCAGCACGTGGGATGGAGTCGCGAGCGCGGCAGCGCCTGCGAGACCGATCAGCGTGGCGACGAGCGTGATCGTGTTGGGGCGCACGCCGAGGCGCACGAGTCGCGGGGAGAGCCGCGACGAGATCCTGCGGTCGAAGTGCCGGGCGAAGAAGCCGTCCGTCGGCTGCACCAGCGCACCGAGCAGGCGCCGCTCGAGCCGCAGCGCATCGCCCGGGGTCTCGACCCGCTGGCAGAGAGCGCCAGCGGTCGTCGCGAGGCGAAGCTGGCCCCGATCGCGCAGGCGCGCAGCGAGAGGGCCGAGATCCTCTGCCTTCGAAAGCCCGCTCGCGGCTGGCTCTCCGGCCGGCACCAGCAGCACGGCCGGCGTCTCGATGGCGTTCTCTGCCGCCATGGCGGCGCCGCCCCCCGCCGCGGCCTCCAAGAGCGCGGCGAGCGCCTGCGGCTCGACGGCGGCGTCACTGCTGACGAAGAGCGATGCTGCATCGCGCGAGCCGACGCCCGGCGCCACCAGCGTGAAGCCTGCACGCACGAGCGCCCGCCGGGTTCGCTCCGTCACCGCGAGCCCTGCCACCTCGCATTCGCCGCCGGAGCCGACGGCGGGGAGAATGCAGGCCTTCACGACACGGCCCGCAGGCTGCGTCCGCGCGCCGTCACGAGGGCTGCGTACGCCGCAAAGCCGGCACCCGCCCAGACCACCTGCTCGAGGCGCAGCACCAGCGAGAAGAGCAGGCCGAGCGAGGGATCGAGGCCCGCGAGCCGCATCGCCAGCATCCGGGCCCCCTCCTGGGCCCCGAGCCGTGCGGGCACGAAGAAGGCCGCCAGATCGAGCACCCGCGCGACGAGGAAGACGAGAGCGACCGTCGTCACGTCCGAGGGCGCGTTCATCCAGCGCAGGAAGACCAGGAGCTGAAGTGCGCCGAGGCTGCTGCCGGCCACGTGCAGCGCGACGGCGAGCGCGAGATCGCCAGGCCGCTCCGCATGGAAGCGCGCGATGCGCGCGTCTACCTCCGCGGCCACGCGCCCGAAGCGCTCGGCCCGCTCGGCGCCCAGGACGCGCGCGAGGCCGCGGCGCTCGCCGATGAGCCCTGCGAGGCGGCCCCTTCGCTGCACGACGAGAAAGCC
>CAYOIG010000519.1:0-2191 GCA_964403915.1 uncultured Myxococcaceae bacterium | reverse complement strand
CGGCGATCGCGTCCCGGCGCATCCAGAAGCCCTTCGCGACCTCCGTCAGCCCGCCGCAGTGCTCCGGCTGTTTGAGGCCGTCGATGACCGTCCGCTCGAGGTCGCTGACGCGAACACGCTCGGTCTTCGTGGCCCACAGCTCGACGATGCCGAACAGGTCCTCCCGCTTGCAGCGCACGAACCGGAACTCCGTGCCGAGCACGGTGCGCGGGCGAATCGCCTTCGGCGACGTCACGAACACGTCGAGCTGCGGCTGCGTGACCATCTGGTGCAGGTCCATCGCGGAGGCGTGCGAGACGTAGTACTCGGGCGTGTCGGCGAGCTCGCGTGCGACGACGTACGGGTTGCCGAGGTACTCGCGCTCGCGGCCGAGCTCGAAGGGCACCAGGATGAACATGCCGGGCTTCAGACGGGTCGCGAGACCGCGATTCACGAGGCCGGCGACGAGGTTGCGGGCGGACTTCGCGGACAGGCCGGTGATCTCCTCGCCGTCGGCGTGGGTGAACAGCGTCCGCCCCCGCTCGTGCAAGATCGCGACGAGCCGAGCGGTTTGGGGGCCGAGGGTCTTGCTCGGCTCATGGTCTGCGTGCGGATTGCCCACGTTCCAAAGGCATTGTGCGCGCAGAACCGGAAGGTTGCAAGCGCCAGGTGATGGGTACGGTGCTCGCCGCCCTCGGCTACAGGGCGTTATGCACTCCCAACATGATGCGCGACGCCGGGCTCGTGGAGCGTTGAGGCGCGAGCGGGCGGCGGGCTGGTGCCGGCCGAGGCTGTCCGTTAGCGAATCGCAAGCGGCGGGCATCTGCCGCGCCTGGGACGTGGCGAGCGGGCGGGGCGTGGGGGTGAAGCGGTCAGCGTACTCGGATCGCCGTCCTCGCCTACGTTCCTTCCGCCACCACGAGCACGAACAGTACGTGCCCTTGAGGTGGGTTCGGGTACCTCGCGATGTAGGACCTGCTCTCAACACAGGTGCGCGTCGCGAACGACTCGAGCGGCTCGCCGTCGCGGCGTTCCGAGTACCAGTTCGCGTATGCGCTTTCGATCCTTCCCCCATCCTCGACGTAGACATCGCCTCCGAGAATCGTTCCCCGTTCGGATTCGACGAGGTCGACGGCTCGAAGAGCGTCCTCACGGCCTACAGCCTTCTCGGCCAGGCCGAGCGCCTCGAGAGACCGGCCTCGGCGCTCCAGGAACTCGCGCCAGGTTGCCGGCCCACTCATGGCGTCCTCGGAACGAAGAGCCGATGGTTGATCGCCCCATCGGCCTCCTTGATGAACTGGAAGACGCCATCCATGACGGTGCCGCGGCTCGTCGCGTACGAGCCCGGGATCTCCAGCATCTGTCGTGCGACGCCGTCGCCACCTGTGATGGTCCTGACGGTGCCCGCGCTCTCGAATGCGGTGACGGACTCCGGGAACGAGTGGAACTCGCCCACCCCGCCGCGCATCTGCTGGAGCACCTTCGGCGTGTACCGCGTCCCCTCGAAGAAGCTGCGCGCCGCGCCTCCTCCACCCCCTGCAGCCCCTCCCCCCGCTCGCGCCCGATACGCTGCCGGCACCAGCCCACCGGTCACCCCCCCGAGCACCGTGCCGTACCCCATCTCCAGCACGACTTCGCCGGGTCCCGGCTCGCGCCCGGTGGCCAGCGCGTTCATCGGGATGACCACGCTCGTCGACGCCGCTCCGGAAATCGCGCCCGCCGCCCATGGGGCGTAACCAGCGCTGAGCGCGAGGCTTCCCGCTGCCCCCCCGGTCGCCACGGTGGCGCATGTGATCGCCACCCCGAGACACACCGTCTGGGCGATCTCCAAGCCTCGCAGCAACTGCGCGTCGCCCGCTTCTTCTGCTGTGGGGCCCGGCTCCGGCGCCGCCGCAACCACGCCTCCGCCGCTCCCGCCGTCCCCCGGCAGCACGTCGCCCGCCTCCCGGCCTCTGATGACCACGCCCTCGATGAGATTGACCCGATTCCCAGGCAAGGAGTGAGTCAGCCTGCGCGCGTCCGCCGCTGCGACCTCGGGCGAGTCCTCCGGCGGCGGCGGCGGGTACGTCCCCTCCGGCTGCACCGGGATCTCTTGGAGCCCCACCGGATCCACCGCCTGCAGCACCCGCCCGCTCACGTACGCGTACGCGTTCCAGTCCGCCCCGAGGCCGTGCACCGTCAGCGGGTCTGCGCTCGCCCACCGGCCGAGCGC
>CAYOIG010000518.1:0-9949 GCA_964403915.1 uncultured Myxococcaceae bacterium | reverse complement strand
GCCGGAGCTTCGGAGGCCAGGACGAGGAGGCCCTGCGTGGGAAAGCGCAGGGAGACGGGCGCCGGCACGTAGATCCACTGCGCTCCCGAGGCCCGGAGCGCGGCGGCCGCGTCGGCGGCATCCCGGCCGCTGAACACGGCTTTGAGCTGCGCCAGGCGCTCGTCGCGAGCCCCGGCCTTGATCTGGGTTGCGATCGAGCGGTCCGTGAAGACGACCCGTCGGCCCGCGAGCCAGGGGACGGCCGATGGGATCTCCGGCCGCAGGCCGAACGACGGCTCGATCACGACCTCGCCCGGCTGCGAGAGGGTCCGAAGCTCCTCGAGCAGCGCACGCTCACCCGGCTCGACGGCCTGCCACAGCCGCGCCGCGTAGCCGTGCGTGAAGAGGACGCCTTTCGTCGAGAGGAGCGCGGCCAGCAACACGAGCACGCAGACCCCCCGATGCCTCGACCACCAGCGACCGATCACCAACGCGGTGAAGGGCCAGAGCAGGAAGGTCGCGCTCCACGCGAACTGTCCGACGTTGAGGTAGTGCGGGCTCCATGCGAGCACCATCGACAGCGCAAGGCCGACGCTGGCGCTCAGCAGCGTGATGCGCGCGATCACCACCGGGCCTGCATCGGACGGGTCCGTCGCACCCTCCCTCGCTCGGCGGACCAGCTCGGGAACCGCGATCCAGCGTGCGCCCAGGAAGACGAGCCCGAACAGGGCGCAGGCGAAGAGCGTGTAGGCGAGCGCTGCGGGCCGGAGCAGCTCCGCATTCCGGAACTCGGAAAACAGGCTCCACGGCGCGGCCTCCGGTCCGAGGACACCGTCGACGAGATAACGGGGGAAGCAGCCCAGACACAGGCGGATCCCGGTGTCGAAGATCCCCTGCGCCTGCATCTGCCAGCTGTACAGGGCCTTGTCGGCGATCGACGGGAGCGACACGAGGATCGCTGCGGCCGCAGCGAGGCGAAGGCGGCTTCGAAGGGGCGCCGGGGGGGCGAAGACGGCAACGCCGACGAGCGCCATCACTGCCGAGAGCCAGAGGAAGAGCTTGAGCTCGAAAAGGGTGCCGAACAGGACGCCTGCCACGATGGCGGCTGCCCGAGGCCGCGCACTCGGCGTCGCCCACAGCAGCAATGCGGCCATCATCGTCTGCGCGGCCGGCGTGATCGAGTTGAAGGGCAGCACCAGCGGGCCGCCAAGTCCCCACGAGGTGAGCCGCAGCTCGGTGCCACCGCCGAGCCTTGCCATCGTCGGAAGCAGGAACGACGCCTCGCTCCCCAGGACGGCGAGCACGGCGCCGAGGCCCACGGCGAGCCGCGAGCCTCCGAGGATCCGAACCAGGGCGCCGCTCGTGATCGCCAGCCCGCAGACGTCGAGCAGGGGAAGAGCCCGGAAGGTGAGGTCGAGCCAGGGGGCACCGGTGGCAGCGTGCAGCCCGGCACGCACCAGAAATGGCACGTAGCTGTTCGAGCTGACGACTCCCGCAAAGAACGGATTCGCGAGCGGGAATCCGCCTTCCAGCAGCATCCGTGTCTGGGCCAGGTACATCAGCGAATCATTGGTGGCGTCCTTGCCGAAGAAGAGCAGGCGGCCGGCAGAATCTTCGAGGCCGCTGCGTCCGACGACGGCGTGGACCAGCAGGGCAGCGGCCCCGATACCCAGGAGCCAGGGGAGGGCCCCCAGACCGCGTGCTCCCGTTCGCGGCGCCGCCTCCGGGCCGCCGCGACGGCGGCTTCGAAATGCGACGAAGGCTGCAGCGGCGCTCCCGGCCACCGGCCACGCGAGCAGCGCGGACGGGCACCCGGTGGCGATGGCCGCTGCGGTTGCCGCCGCCAGCAGCAGGCGCCCGGTCGCGAGGGCCAGCGCGAGCTCGACCGCGGCGCCTTCGCCGCGACCGAGGTTCAGCGCGCGGCAGAGCGCCCAGCCTGCGGCGAGCACGCCCCCACCGATCCCCCAGAGAGCGGCCGCCATGCCGAACGCCATGCTCCGAGGCTACCAGATGCACACTTCGAATTGTCGGGCAGCGCTCGCTGCGCAGGGCTGGGTGCCGAGAAAGAGCAGGCGTTGCGCGAGGGGCTCCGATCGGAGCCCCTCGCGACCGTGCACCGTACGGCTCGCACACTCGCACCGAGCGCGCATCGCGCGCCTCTACGCTGCCTGATGCGGCTGTGATGAAACGAAGAAGGGGCGGTCTTGCGACCGCCCCTTCGAGGATCCGAGGTGGCGAAGGCCTTGCCTTCGCTCCTCTTGCTAGGACGCCCGGCGGCGCCCGAAGTGCGCGAGGCCCGCGATGCCGGCGGTGAGGAGCACGAGGCTCCCCGGCTCCGGCACGTAGGTCGTCTCGGTGGCGGTGAAGATGGCCGTGTGCCCGTCGCTGCCGATCGTGCGGCCGCCGACGCCCGGGTAGTCACCGGCGCTCGCGCCGCCCGAGGTGTCAGCCAGGCCGAGCCGAACCGCCATCTCGTCGTTGCCCGTCGAGCTGCACAGGGAGCCCGTGCAGGTGCTGTTGGCCAGCGACGTCCAGGAGAAGTCGAGCGTAATGATGTTCGTGCCCGTGAGGCCCGTGAGGGTCACGGTGCCGCTGCTCTGGCTGAAGGGCGTGTTCGCGGCGCCCGTGCCCTGCGCCATGCTCACGGCAGCCAGCGCCAGCGTGGCGTTCGTCGAGCCATTCACCTTGCCGGTGAGGGCGCCGATGTTCGCGGTGCCGCCGCCCGTGCCGTCGTCGACGCGGGTGATCGCGCCGACGCGCGCATTGCTGATCGCGACGTCGTAGAACCAGCCCGTACCCGCGCTCACGGTGAAGGTGACGTGGTAGTTGCTGGTCGCCGACTGCGAGGGCGCCGTGGCGATGCCGCCGTCCGCGTCCGTCGTGGAGGCATACCGCACCTGCCCGTTGACGGTGGCCCCGTACCAGTCGGAGGCCGAGCCGCCGCTGTCCGTGACGGACGTCGACGAGGCGAACTCGCGGTAGTCGGTCACCGTGTCGTTCTTGAAGTTGGCCGTGTTCCCGACGTTCATCGAGGCTGCGACCGCCGAGATCGTGAGGGCCTGTGACTGCCCCGCGAGCCCGAGCAGCAAGCCGGCCATCGGCACCAACCAGATCCTTCGCTTCATAGCCTTTCCCCTTTTCCAGCATCCCGGCGCGGGCCCGGGGGTTCTTCAGCAACCGGCAACCCTCAAAACATCGAAGGCCGCTCTCTTTGGATGGAGAGGCGACCTTCGGTCCCAGGTTTCCCCGGCCGCCTTCCCAGTGCCTCATAACAGGTGCAAGCCATGGGCCAACTCGGGCGGGTGCGCTGGCGAGCCGGTCGAAGCGGAGGTGGCGGGCCAAGCCATTGAAATCGCGTGCAAAAAACCTGTTGGTGAAAACCCTTAGTCGATTCGCAGCAGGCTCCCGGGGGCCCGGGAAAGGAATTTCGGTTCACTTCTCGTGGAAGGGGTGGAAAAGGTTTTCCGCCGGTCGTGGCTCGCGCCGGGCGGAGGGGCTACCCGCCGAGCAGGCTCCGGGCGACCACCTTCAGCTCGAGGATGGGCTTCACGCCCTCGAAGATGGGCAGCACGTTGGCGTCGACCACGTAGCGGCTGATGGGGTACTCCTCGGCATAGCCCCAGCCCCCGTGCAGGATCTGGCCGATCTGCGTCACCTCGACCGCCACGTCGCAGGCGAAGAGCTTGGCCTGCGCCGCGAGCGGCGCGGCCTTGCGCTCGTCCTCGTCCATGGCGCGGGCGGCGGCGTAGGTGATGGCCCGGGCGGCCGCGAGGCGGGTCGCCATGTGGCCGAGGTTGAACTGCGTGAGCTGATACTCGGAGATGGGCCTGCCGAATTGCGCGCGGTCCACGACGTACTCTGCCGTCTTCTCGAGCGCGGCCTGCGCCACGCCCGTGGCACGCCCGCCGGTCTGCAGCCGGCCCGCAGCGAAGCCGGCCATCTGCAGGTAGAAGCCGCGGCCGAGGCCGGCCTCGCCGCCGACGAGGTTTGCCGCAGGGACGAAGTAGCGCTCGAGATTGAGCGTGAAGCTGTGCATGCCGCGATAACCGGGCGTGGCATCGGCCTTGCCGGCCATGCGCCCGCCGCCGGCCTGCTTCATCTCGAAGGCATGACCGTCGAAGGTGTCCTTCTCCACGATGAAGAGGGAGAGGCCTTTTGCGCCCTTCGAGAGGTCCGGATCCGTTCGCGCCAGCAGCGCCAGCACGTTCGCGCGGCCCGCGAAGGTGCACCACGACTTCGGCCCGTTGATGATCCAGCCCGCCTCGCCGCCCACCGTGCCACGCTCGGCGCGACACTTCACCGACGAGACGTCGCTCCCGACGTCGGGCTCCGTGACGGAGATGCCCACCATCAGCTCTCCCGACGCGATCTTCGGCAGCCAGTGCTTCTTCTGCTCCTCGGTGCCTCCTTGCAGCAGGGCCTTGGTGAGGATCTCGGGGCGCGTGATGAGGGAGCCGGCGCCCGCGAGCGAGGCGCGCGAGAGCTCCTCGGTGGTGAGGATCATGGCGAGGTTGCCGTACTCCGTGCCGCCGTACTCTTCGGGCACGGAGAGGCCGAAGAAGCCGAGCTCGCTCATCTTGGCAATGAAGGCCTCGGGCACGAGCTCGTCGTGGCGGTGGATGCGCTCGGCGTGAGGTGCCACCTCGTTGTTCGCGAACTCGCGCACGGTGTCGCGCACCTGCTGGTGCGTCTCGTCGAGGGGCCATTCGTTCCGGCCCTTCGTCTCGGCCACGTGGCGGCCGATGGCGCGCAGCACCGACTCGTGGGCGGCCGTTCGCAGCAGCGAGCGCGTGGTGGCGGGATAGGCCTCCTCGATCGCCGCGTCGCCGAGGCCGAGGTCGTTGATGGCGGGCGAGAGCCGGTCGCGCACGTTCGTGGCCAGCTCGGCTGCCGATGCGGCCGCAAGAGCCTCGAGCAGGGCGTCTCCCGACCCCTCGGCGCGGGCCGCCGCCACGGCCTCCACCAGCTCCCGGGCGGCCCGGGCCTCGGTCGCGGCATAGGCCACGCGCTCGGCAAGCACCTGGTGCTCGTCGATGCGCTCGCCCTTCGCCGTGATCCCGGTCGCCCGCGCCATGGCCTGCGTCACGAGGGCCTCGGCGGCGGAGAGGGCCGCGCGGGCGTCGGCGAGATTCGGAAGGTGGGGGCTCTCGGTCATGGCGACTGCACTCCTGTTGGGGCCGCGCTGGCCCGCTCGTGCGAGCCCGCCGGGCGGGGCCGAGGCCGCTCGCCCTGGTCCGTCTGGACGCGGGGATGGATGACGGCGAAATCGTAGCGTGCGGCCCCGGGGAAGCGCAGTCGATCTCGCGAGGTCGCGCGCCCTCGCTGCGCGGTGCCCGGCGCCCGGCGGGACCCGCGGCGCTAAGCTCGAGAGGTGTGCTGAGCCTCGTCGACGAGTTTCGCGCTCTCGTGGAGGCGCTCGCTGCCGGACGCGTCGATTTCGCCGTGTGCGGCGGCCTCGCGGTCGCAATCCACGCGCATCCGAGAGCGACCCTCGACGTGGATCTCCTGGTGCCGCGCGCGGACCTCGACCGGGCGCGCGAGATCGCGGGGCAGCTCGGCTACCGGATCGACGCGGGGGCACTGGTCATTCGCAAGGACGTCATCGAGATTCACCGTCTCTCGAAGCCCGATCCCGACACGGGCGACCTGCTGAGCCTCGATCTCCTCGTGGTGACGCCCGGACTGGCGGCCGTGTGGGAAGGTCGGGAGCGCGTCGCGTGGGCACACGGCGCCCTCCCGGTGGTGTCGCGGGAGGGTCTGGTCACGATGAAGCGTCTTCGCGGGAGTGGCCAGGATCTGGACGACATCCGCGCGCTCGAGGACGAAGCCGATGAAGCCTGACATGTCGCCGCGTGCCGTCACCGCGAGGCTCGTGCGCACGGAGCAGCTACGGCGCCTCTGTCTCGCGCTGCGCATGCGCCCTCCGAAGTCGGAGGCGGGTGGCGACACGCCGGCACCGGGAGCTCAGCGAGGGGCTGGCCTCCGTGCGCGCTCAGCCGGGCAGGAGACGGCCGGCGGGGGCGCCGGCGCTGCCGAGGGGAGGGAGCTCGGTGAGGGCGCGGAGGACGAGCCGTCGCATGGGCGCGCCAAGGGGCGCAAGGGCCTCGCCGATGAGGCGCCGGTAGTACTCCTTCTCGCCCGCGAACGCGCGCCGTCCCTTGGGCGTCAGCGTCAGCACCGTGGCGCGGCGATCCGTCGGATGGCGGCGGCGCCGGGCGTAGCCGCCGCGCTCGAGGCGGTCGGCGAGGCCGGTCATGGTCGACGGCGAAACGCCGAGACGCTGGCCGACGGTGACGATCGGCGTCGGGCCCCAGAGGCCGAGGCCCTGGATCACGAGCCGCTGGCGCAGATCGAGCTGCGAGGTGGCGCGGTCGTGGTGCGCCGCCTCGATGAGGTGCACGAGGCGCATGAGGACCAGCGCCTCCGCCTCGGTGGCGGGGGCTGCGTCGCTCTCGCGTTCAGCCTTCCGCATGCAAGCTCTCGGGCTGCGCGTCGGTCTTTCGCCCGCCGGCGCGCGCCGCGAGCGCCGTCGCGTTGCGCGCGGCCAGCGCGTAGATCGACAGGCTCGGGTTGACGCCGAGGCTGGTGGGGAAGACGGAGCCGTCGATGACGACCACGTTCTCGAGCTGGTGGTGGCGGCCCAGCGCGTCGACGACGGACGTCCGCGGGTCGGGCCCCATGGCGCAGCCCCCGAGCGGATGCGTCGAGTTGAGGAAGACGTTCGGCGAGCGCAGCCGGAGCGCGCCAATGCCCGCGCGCGCCTCCGGCCAGCTCCGGTACTCCGGAGCGTCGCTGCACGCCGGGAGCACCGTCTGCGCGCCGGCTGCGAACTGACACTCGGCCATCGCCAGATACGAGGCGCGCACGCCATCCCAGAGGAACTCGCTCACCGGGTAGTCGAGCACGGCGCTGCCGTCGTCGCGGAGCCGGACCTCGCCGCCGGGGCTCGCCTCGCAGAAGCCGTCGCGGATCTGCGACACGAGGGTGTGCAGATGGGGAAGGCGTCGCGCGAAGGCCGCGAGGTCGGCTCCAAGGCCCTTGAACTGGTTCATGCTCACGACGGGCTGCGCTCCCGCGACCTCCATGTTGAAGCCGGCGCGGCCCGTGACGCCGTCGCGCCACGTGAACTGACTGGAGTAGATCGACTGCGGCGCGCCGTAGAAGCACGCGACGCGCTCGGGCATGAAGGCCATCGAGTAGTTGTGGGTCTGCAGGAAGGTTCGCCTGCCGAGCCGCGCGTGAGGATCGGGCGCCTTCGACCGCATCAGGAGCGCCGGTCCGTTGATGGCGCCCGCGGCGACCACGACGAACGGCGCCTCGACGCGAACGCGCCGGCCGGTGGGACGCACGCCGGGCACGTCGAGGGCGAGACACTCGATGGCGCTGGCACGCGCGCCCCGGAGCTCGATCCGCTCGGCGCGGACCCGCGTCACGAGCGCGGCGCCGCGCTCGAGGGCGGCGGGCAGCGTCGTGCGATCCATGCTCTGCTTCGCGCCGCGCGGACAGCCGAGGCCGCAGGTGCCGAGGTTCCCGCAGTCGTTCACGTTGCGGCGGATGGCGCCGGACGACCAGCCGAGCTTCGCGGCGCCGCGCGCGAGGAGCGCGTTGTTCTCGTTCGGACTCTCCCACGGCGCGACGTGCAGGCGCTGCTCCATGCGCTCGAACCAGGGCGCGAGGTCTTCCGGCGCGAGCCCGTCGAGGCCGTGCACCTCGCGCCAGTGCCGGAGCGTCGGCTCGGGCGTGCGGAAGCAGCTCGTCCAGTTGACGGTGGTCGATCCCCCGACGGTGCGACCCTGAACGACCGAGATCGCTCCATCCTGCGTCGGCCGGACGCCGCCGTCGCGGTAGAGCCGCGCGAAGCTCGGCACCTCGCGCAGCGTGAAATCCTTCGTCGTATCGATGCAGGCGCCTTCCTCGACGATCGCGACGCGCAGCCCCGCGCCGGAGAGGATCTCCGCGCTGACGCCGCCGCCCGCGCCGGAGCCGACGATCGCGACGTCCGCCTGGAGCACGAGATCGCGATCGAGCGCGCTGCCGTCGTGGATCTCGCCCGCGCTCAGGCCGGCGCTCCGGCACCGGCAAACGGGCCGAGGGGCGGGCCGGGATAGCCGATCTTCTGCCACGCGAACGGCTGATCGAAGAAGGCGAGCTCTGCCATCGACTGGAGGAAGACGTAGATGCGCCGCAGCAGGAGAAGCCGGCTGTCGCGGGCGGCGTTCAGGAAGGTCTCGATCTGCTCGGGCGGCGCTTCGCGCCAGCGCTGCGAGGTGCGCAGCAGGAGCAGGCGTAGCGGCAGCAGATCGAGCAGGCGAAAGACGTTCGCGGCCTCGTCCTGCAGCGGCAGTGAAAGGGTGGCGAGATAATCGTCGAGGCTCGCAAGGCCCGCCTCGATCGCCTGCGCGCAGGCGGGGGTGCGATCGCAGAGCGAGCCCATCACCACGGGGATCACGGCGCGCAGGATCTCCTCGCCGCGTGGCGAGAGCGCTGCACGCTGCACGCCGCCGGTCGCACCGGCCCGCTCGCGCGCGCGGCAGCCGGGAAGGCCGGCGGCCCAGACGGCCGCCGAGCCCAGCAGCCCCGCCCGCAAGAGCCCGCGCCGCGAGAGGCCCGGCATCGCTAGCCGCCGAGGCGCTGGTCGAAGCGCCGGCCGAAGACTGCGGAGGCGATCGTGAGGCGCTGGATCTGCAGCGTGCCCCCCGCGATGGGCCAGCCGCGGCTGTCGCGCAACATGCGCTCGACCGGATACTCGGTGCTGTAGCCGGCGCCGCCCAGGATCTCCATCGCCTGGTCGGCGACCTGCTTCGCCGTCTCGTTGGCGAAGAGCTTCGCCATCGAGGCCTCCGTCATCGCGGCGAGACCCTGCCCGGCGTTCGCGGCCGCGCGGTAGACCAGCAGGCGCGCCGCATCGACCCGCGTCGCCATGTCGGCCACCATCTGTTGGATGGCACCGCGCTCGGCGATCGGCCGGCCGAAGGTCTTGCGTTCGAGCGCGTAGCGCGTCGCGATCTCGAGGGCGCCCGTCGCGATGCCGAGGGCCATCGTGGCGTTGCCGCAGCGCTCGATGTTGAAGCAGTCCATGAGGCGGCCGAACTCGCCGGCCCGCACGACGACGTTCTGCTCGGGGACGACGCAGCCCTCG
Organism: uncultured Myxococcaceae bacterium; assembly: GCA_964403915.1. Classification (GTDB taxonomy): domain Bacteria; phylum Myxococcota_A; class UBA9160; order UBA9160; family UBA9160; genus MYXO. Next base: position 831 of record CAYOIG010000518.1, on the reverse strand, counting down.
AAGACGAGATCGCAGCTCGGAAAACCGCGCAGGCCCATGAAGCGCTCCTGCGCGCCGAAGCGCAGGCCGGGCGTTCCCTTCTCGACCAGGATCCCGCCGATGCCCTTCGCGCCGCGGTCCTCGCTCATGCGGCAGTAGACGAGATACGCGCGGCTATGTCCTCCTCCCGTGCACCAGGCCTTGACGCCGTCGATCTTCCAGCCACCGGAGACCCTCTCGGCGCGCGTGCGCAGGTCGGTGAGCGCGCTCCCGGCCTCGGCCTCGCTCATGCCGATCGAGATCTCCGTCTCGCCCCGGCACACCCGCGGCAGCCAGTGCTGCTTCTGCTCCGCGCTGCCGAAGCGCTCGATGACGCGCACGGGCCCGACGTTGCTCTCGAAGACGCCGGCTGCGGCGAGCGGCGAGATGCGCGCGAGCTGCTCGATGCACAGGATGGCCGTCAGCAGATCCTGTCCGCCGCCGCCGTAGGCTTCGGGCAGCGTCATGCCGTAGAGGCCCATCCCGATCATCTGGCGTTCGAGCTCGGGCTCCGGGACGCGCTCCTCGCGATCCCACGCCGCGGCCCGCGGCGCGCACTCGCGGTCGGCAAAGGCGCGCACCTCCTGCTGGAGACGGCGCTGCTCGTCGCTGAGCTGGAAGTCCATGGCTCGTTCCCCCTGCTTGACGCCAGATACTTCGAAATCGTACTATCCGAATACCGAAGGGTCAACGCGAACCGAGCCTAGGCGCGAGGATCCAGAACGGGACGGAAGGAGGCGGAGAAGAGCGTGCCCTCCATCGTGGTCGTCAATCCGACGAGCGGCAGCCCGGTGCCGGCCGCCAGCCTGCGGG
>CAYOIG010000517.1:0-2197 GCA_964403915.1 uncultured Myxococcaceae bacterium | reverse complement strand
CCCGCTGCGAGCAGCGTCTGCGGGCTCTTCTCGAACGTGACGCGCGCACGCAGCGGCACCGCGCACGAGACCTGGCAGCCGCCGTACTGGTCGGACGGGTTCCCGATCAGGTTGGCGCGACCGGGAGCGGAGACGACGAGGCGACGGATGGCCTTCCTCCTATTCGAGCCATTCTACCGGGTCCGCCCCTGAACACGGCCCGTAGGGCTCGCAGACCGAGAAGCCGCACGCGGATCGCGGACGATCAGGTCTCGAGCGTGACCCGCGCATGCCCGGCGGCGCCAAGACGCAGGCGCACGCTGAAGCGACCGCCCGGCTCGGTCGTGACGCGCGCTTCGATCGCCTCGCCGGGCGCCCAGGCGCGGGCCGAGGGGGTGGCCGCCGCACAGCCGTCGATCGCAACCTCTTCGCCCGGCGCACCGAGCACGTCGAAGCGCAGCCCGTCTTGCGTCTGCGTGATCTGCGCGATGCGCCGGTCGCCGGCGGTTGCATACTTCGAGGTATCGCCGAAGAGGGCGAGCCCGCCCGCGAGCAGCGGACACAAAACCGTGTAGGAAAACTCCTGCCAGTCGAGATCGAGGGCGAGGGCGTCCTCCGGTTCCATGCGCACGAAGGCGCGCGTGCGCCAGTCGTAGGCGACGACCGGCGCCGCGGGCGCCGCCGCACCGAGGTCGGAGAGCGGGATCGCCGCGCGCAGCGGCTGCTTCGCGCGACAGGCGTTGAAGGCTGCCACGTAGACCCACTGGCCCGCCGGATGGCGCGAGACCGTCTCTCCCACCAGCGGCGCCGGCTCGAGGAAGGCGTTTGCCCGGAAGCAACGGTCGATTGCCGCGATCGGCAGATCGGGCTTCACGAGCACGCCGTCCTCGCGACAGGTGCGCAGCACGAGCGCGCGGTCCGTGTGGCCACGACGGTCCCCGATGCCGACCGGGCCCGCCGAGAGGGCGGCCAGCAGCGACTCCGCCTCGGCGTGCCTCTCCCCCGGCCCGAGGCCCGTCTCGCCGTGGGTGAGGAAGACGTCCTTGTAGGGGTGCAGCCCGAGGGCTCGCGCGAGGGCATTTCCGTGCAGGAACCAGACCCAGTTGAGACCGTTGTCGAACAGATAGCGGTAGTCGCCGCTGGTTCGGATCGAAGTGACCCTCGAAAGTGTCACTGTCTGGAAGAAATCCGCCGGCGTGGCCATGCACCACTGGAGCGTCATGCCCCGCTCGGAGGCAGCGCGGTCCATCGCCTCCTGCCAGGCGCGTGCGCGGCCCGGCGCCGCGCGCAGGCCGCGAACGCCGAGAAAGGTCTCGACCATCCAGTCCTGCTCGTAGGTGATGGCCCCCCAGCCTGCGGCCTGCTCCAGCAGCAGCGCGTAGAGCGCGGGGTCGACGGGATGCGCGTAGGCACCGTCGCGAAAGGCCGCATGCTGCTCGAAGTAGGGGGATTTCGACGAGAAGTGACGCGCGTGGAAGGTGAGCGGGAGACGGCCGAGACGCTCGTGCAGGCCCGAGAACCCCTCCGGGAACAGGTCCTCGCGCGGCTCCCAGCGCAGCATGCCCGTCGGCGGCACCACGGGCGCGCCCTCGTCCGAGACGGTTCGAAGCGTCTCGTGAGGATAGAACCAGGAGTCGATCTGCACGGCGCCGATCGGGATGCGGCGCTCGTGCAGCTCGGCGACTGTGCGCTCGAGCGTCGTCGCATAGTTCTCTCCGGGCTCGGTCCTGTAGTAGTAGACGGCGCCGTTGTCGGTCCAGTAGGAGAGCCGGCCCACGCCAGCGTCGGCGTAGCGCGAGGGGCGTCTCGTCCCGTGACGGCGCAGGAGCAGCGACCCCAGCGTCTCGAGCGCAGACCGGGGGCCCGGCGCCGCGAGCAGCACGAGCTCGGTCGCGAAGCCCTCCGGCACCTCGTCGAGGTCGCCCTGCCAGCCGCAGCGCACGCCGAGCGCCGCCTCGTCGTCGTCTTTCGGCACGGCGATCGCCTGCTCGTGGAAGGCGTCGAGGGGCGCCAGCAGCAGCGTACGCAGATCGGGCGCGATGAAGAGCAGCGGCTCCACGACGGGCGGACGGTGACCCGCGAATGTGTAGCCGCGACAGGCATCGTCGCCGCTCACGGGCAGCGCGAACTCGGTGAACTGATGTCCGTAGCTGCGCGTCCCCGCCGGAATCCCTCCGCGCTCGCGCGCCGAAGGGAAGAAGGCCGGCCACGCCGCCGA
>CAYOIG010000516.1:0-3541 GCA_964403915.1 uncultured Myxococcaceae bacterium | reverse complement strand
GGCGACGTAGCGCGTCTCCGTGTAGGCATGGAGGCCCTCGTGGCCTCCCTCCCGCCCGATGCCGCTCTGCTTCATGCCGCCAAAGGGTGCGGCGGGATCGGAGACCATCCCCCGGTTGAGGCCCACCATGCCGGTCTCGAGGAGCTCCGCCAGGCGCAGGCCCCGACCGAGATCGCGTGTGTAGACGTAGGCCACGAGGCCGTGCTGCGTGTCGTTGGCGAGGCGCACCACGTCATCGTCCGCGCCCAGACGCACGATGGGCGCGACGGGGCCAAAGATCTCCTCCGCGAGAATGGGTGAGTCGGGCGCAACGTGGTCGAGCACGGTGGGCGGATAGAAGAAGCCGGGCCCCGGCGGCGCCGCTCCCCCCGTCAGGAGCTTCGCGCCCCGGCGAAGTGCCGCCTCCACCAGACGCACGATCTGGTCACGTCCCTCCGCATGGATCAGCGGTCCGACCTGAGTGCCGGGTTCGAGGCCGGGGCCCACGCGCAGGGCCGACATGGCCCTCGTGAGGCGGGCGGCAAAGGCATCGGCGATGGGGGCTTCGACGTAGAAGCGGTTCGCTGCCGTACACGACTGACCGCTGTTGCGGAGCTTCGCGACCAAGGCGCCCTCCACGGCGGCATCGAGATCTGCATCGGCGAGCACGATGAACGGAGCGTTCCCGCCGAGCTCCATCGAACAGTTGAGAACCCGGCCGGCGGCCTGTGCCAGCAGCAGTCGGCCGACCTCCGTCGAGCCCGTGAAAGAGAGCTTGCGGACCCGCGGATCCAGCAAGGCTGCCGAAACCAGCTCCTCGTTGTCGCGAGTCGGTACGACGCTCACCACGCCGTGCGGAAGGCCGGCCTCCTCCAGCACCTGCATCACCGCGAGGGCCGTGAGCGGCGTCTCGGGTGCCGGCTTCAGCACGGCGGAGCAGCCGGCCGCGAGAGCCGGCGCGAGCTTTCGGGTGACCATGGCGGCCGGAAAATTCCAGGGTGTAACGAGGAGGGCCACGCCGACGGGCGCGTGCAGGACGAGCATGCGGTTCGTTCCGCCGGGCGCCGTCGCGAACCTGCCCTCGATCCGGATCGCCTCCTCGGCGAACCAGCGGAAGAACTCGGCGGCGTAGAGCACCTCGCTCCGGGCCTCGGCGAGGGGCTTACCATTCTCATGCACGATGATCCGGGCGAGCCGGTCGCTGCGTGCGATCAGCAGCTCGTAGGCCCGGCGGAGCAGCTCTCCTCGTTCGCGCGGCGACCGCTGCGCCCAGGCGGGCTGGGCCGCATGGGCCGCCGCCACGGCCTCGAGGCCATCTGCGACGCTCGCACTCGCCACGGAGGCCACCACCTGCCCAGTGGCGGGGTTCACGACCTCGAGCCGCTCGCCGCCCGCGCCCTCGCGCCAGGCGCCGCCGATCGCGAGCTGCTTCGGAGCCGAGCCGATGCCGTCTTCGCTCACGCGCCCTCCTGCGTGCGGACGGTACGGGGATCCAGCGCCTCCGGCGAGCGGAAGATCTGTTTGCGAACGCGTTCGCAGAAGAGCGAGGCCTTCCAGGGACGCAGTTCGCCTGACAGTCGGAGTAAGATCGGAGCGTGCACGGAGTCGGAGGGCGCGTGCCGCGTCTCCTCGTAATCGACGACGAGCCCGGGGTGCAGGAATCGCTCCGGATGCTGTTCAAGGAGAGCTGCGAGGTCGTCGTCGCAGACGGTGTCGAAGCCGCGCTCGAGCTCCTCGACCGCATCCCTCCCGATCTCGTTCTTCTCGACCTCGTGATGCCGGGACGCAGTGGCCTCGACTTCCTGCGCGAGATCGCCGGACGGCCCCAGCCTCCGCCGGTGATCGTGCTCACGGCCACGACCACCATCGCGAGCGCCGTCGAGGCCATGCGCCTCGGAGCGGCGGACTACGTGACCAAGCCCTTCGAGATCGAGGCGCTGCGACTGAAGGTGCGGCGCCTGCTGCAGCACCGGGATCTCGAGGACGAGGTCGTGCGCCTGCGCGACGAGGTGAAGGGCCGCTCGCGGCTTGGCCGCCTGATCGGGCGAAGCCCGCGGATGCAGGAGATCTTTCGCACCCTCGAGCGCATCGCGCCGTCTCGTGCGACGGTGCTCGTGCTCGGCGAGAGCGGCACCGGCAAGGAGCTGGTTGCGCGAGCGCTCCACGACCTGGGGCCGCGTCACGCGGGGCCTTTCGTTGCGATCCACTGCGCGTCGCTGCCCGATCCCTTGATCGAAAACGAGCTCTTTGGGCACGAGCGAGGGGCTTACACCGATGCGCACGAGCGTAAGATCGGCCGCTTCGAGGCGGCCTCGGGTGGGACGCTCTTCCTCGACGAGGTCGCGGAGATCTCGCCCGCCGTGCAGGCGAAGCTCCTCCGCGCGCTGCAGGAACGCAGCATCGAGCGCATCGGCTCTCATGCGCCGATCGCGATCGACGTCCGCGTCGTCGCGGCGACGAATCGGGATCTCGAACGGGACGTTGCGACGGGACGCTTCCGTGAGGATCTCTACTACCGCATCAACGTGGTGCCGATCCGCCTCCCGCCGCTGCGGGAGCGGCGCGAGGACATCCGGCTCCTGGCCGAGAGCTTTCTCGAGCGGGCGCGATCCGAGGGCCGTGGCTGCGGTGCAGCCCGTCTCACCGCCACCGCCCTGGCTGCCCTCGAGCGCTACGCCTGGCGCGGCAACGTGCGTGAGCTGGAGAACGCCCTCGAGAGGGCGCTGGCGCTCGCGGAGGGGGAAGCCCTCGAGCTCGACGATCTCCCCGAGGCGGTGGTTCACGCCGCACGGAGCGAGTCGCTGCGGGAGGAGCTGCGCGGGGGCCGGCTCTCGCTCCCGGAGGCCGTCTCGCGGTTCGAGCTCGAGCTGCTGCGCGAAACCCTCGTACGCTGCGGCGGAAATCAGACCCGCGCCTCGGAGCAGCTCGGCCTCACGCGGCGGCTGCTCAAGCTGAAGATGGATCGCTACGGACTGGGTCACTGAGCGTACGGGATGGAACAATGTTCTCTTCCCGTTCTAGAACGCCGTCTTTAGCGAGTCCCGTGGGGAATGGTGTTCGGAACGGAACATTCTCCGCGCTCCCGAAGTGTCGGCGTGTCTCTCTGCGTGCGAAATATTCCCAGCAGGGGCAACGATGTACGCATTTCTGCCCGACTGGTGCCGAGATGGCATCTCTCTTGCTGAGGAGGGTTGCCTGGCTGGAGTCGCACGGGTGGATCGTCTCTTGGAGTCGCAAGCGGAGGAGATGCGATGATGGGGATGCTGGCCTGGTCTTCGCTCGATGCGGGTGCAGTGGACGCGGCCCTTCACCCCATGAGGCAGATTCGACGCGAGGGCCGGCGATGCGTGGTGCGGATGGTCACGCACATACCGTTCCCGAGGGTTCATGCGGGGGAGAGCGAGCGAGTGGGTTTCACCCGGGATGTCTCGGCGTTGGGCATCTGTGTCGCCAGCGGGCAGACCGAGCCGGCGGGCTCGCTGATTCGCGTCGTGGTCTACGATCTCGACGGCCGCCCGGAACGCGACGTCATCGCCCGGGTGATGCGCTGCCAGCAGGACGC
>CAYOIG010000515.1:0-1735 GCA_964403915.1 uncultured Myxococcaceae bacterium | reverse complement strand
GACCGACCTCGACCTCGGCCACTACGAGCGCTTCACCAGCGCCACCATGCGCAAGATCAACAACGTGACGGCCGGGCGCATCTACGACGCGGTGATCGCCAAGGAGCGCCGCGGCGACTATCTCGGCGCGACCGTGCAGGTGATCCCGCACGTGACCGACGAGATCAAGTCGCGCATCCGTCAGGCGGCCGAGGGCGTCGACATCCTGATCGTCGAGGTGGGCGGCACCGTGGGCGACATCGAGTCGCTGCCGTTTCTCGAGGCCATCCGGCAGTTCCGCGCCGACGTCGGGCGCGAGAACGTCTGCTACGTGCACATCGCGCTCGTTCCCTACATGGCCACCGCCGGCGAGCTCAAGACCAAGCCCGTGCAGCACTCGGTGAAGGAGCTGCGAACCGTCGGCATCGCACCCGACGTGATCCTGTGCCGCACCGATCGCTTCCTGCCGAAGGCCGTGAAGGCGAAGATCGCGCTCTTCTGCAACGTGGACGACGACGCCGTCATCACGGCCAAGGACGTCGACAGCATCTACGAGGTGCCGCTGATCCTGCATCAGGAGGGCCTCGACGAGAAGGTGACGCAGGCCCTCAACATCTGGTCCGGCCGGCCGAATCTGCGGTCGTGGGAGGAGGTCGTCGAGCGCGTGACGCATCCGTCGCGCGAGGTGACCATCACCATGGTCGGCAAGTACGTCGATCTCACCGAGAGCTACAAGAGCCTGAACGAAGCGCTGCACCATGCGGGCATCGCCCATCAGGCGCGGGTGCGCATCGAGTACGTCGACTCCGAGAAGCTCACCGATGCGCGCGTGCTGGCGAACGCGGCGGGCATCCTCGTGCCCCACGGCTTCGGTGCGCGCGGGGTCGAGGGCAAGATCGCCGCCGTGCGGCTCGCACGCGAGCGCGGCATCCCGTACTTCGGGATCTGCTTCGGGATGCAGATGTCGGTGATCGAGTTCGCGCGCCACGCGGCGGGCCTCGAGGGCGCCAACTCGTTCGAGGTGGACGAGAAGACGCCGCATCCCGTGATCGACCTGCTGCCCGAGCAGCACGCCGTGCGCGACAAGGGCGCCACCATGCGCCTCGGCGCCTACCCCTGCGTGCTGCGGCCCGGCACGAAGGCCCACGCGGCCTACGGCACGACCGAGATCAGCGAGCGCCACCGGCACCGCTACGAGTTCAACCCCGAGTACCGCGACCGCCTCTCGCGGGCCGGTCTCGTGCTCTCCGGCACCTCGCCGGACGGGCGCCTCGTCGAGGTGGTCGAGATCGAGGACCACCCCTGGTTCGTCGGCTGCCAGTTCCACCCCGAGTTCCACTCGACGCAATTCCGGCCGCATCCCCTGTTCAAGGACTTCGTGGCCGCGGCGCTCGCGCGCGGCGCGAAGAGTCTCTGAAACCCCGCACGCGGCGCGGCGCCGCGGACCGCCTGGCACGCGAGCCGGGCGTACGGCGGTCCGGGACGCCGGGCAGGGCAGGGCCGTCTCTGCGCGCCCCGCAGCCCGGCTTGCGGGCCGCCCGCCCCTTGCCTACACCCTGATTCTCGCGGGAGAGCGGGACGTTAGCTCAGCTGGGAGAGCGCCGTGTTCACACCGCGGAGGTCGCAGGTTCGATCCCTGCACGTCCCACCCTCCGCTCCGCTCGCCTTTTTGGCCCGGTTGCTCAGCCTGGATAGAGCACCAGCCTCCGTAGCTGGGGGTCGCGCGTTCGTATCGCGCCCGGGTGACCATTTCTTC
>CAYOIG010000514.1:0-1882 GCA_964403915.1 uncultured Myxococcaceae bacterium | reverse complement strand
AGCACGGCGACCTCGATCTCGCGCGCATCGACCGCCTGCTCGACCAGCACCTTGCGCGTGTAGCGGAAGGCGCTCGCCACCGCGCCCGCAAGATCTTCGGCGCGCTTGACCTTCGTGATGCCGACGGACGAGCCGAGATCGGCCGGCTTCACGAACAGCGGCAGCCCGAGCGTGCGCACGATCTCCGCGAGATCCTCGCCGCGTGCGGCCTCCGCGGGCCGCAGCACGCGCCCCGGCACCACGGGCAGACCGGCCGCCGCGAGCAGCCGCTTCGTCACGTCCTTGTCCATCTGAACAGCGGAACCCAGTACGCCAGCGCCGACGTAGGGCAGCCCGGCGAGCTCGAGCAGGCCCTGCAGCGAGCCATCCTCCCCGCCCGTTCCGTGGATGATGGGGAAGATCACGTCGAGCGGGAGCGATCGTTCGCTGACGCTCTTGGGTGTCGGAACCAGGGATTGCACGCCGGGCATGGCGGGGAGCATCACCTCGTCGCCCCGTATCGCGGCCTCGGGCGGCAGCGCAGCCGAGCCAGCGTGCCAGCGACCCGAGTGATCGACGGCGACGAGCGTCACGTCGTATCGGGCAGGATCGAGCGCACGCAAGATCGAGGTCGCCGAGGCGATCGAAACCTCGTGCTCCACCGACCGGCCACCGAAGAGCAGACCCACCCTGAGCTTCGCCACGCCTTGCCCCCCTCCTGCCCGAAGATAGGGCCACGCAGGCCGTCCGCATCCTTGCCGCCGTCCGGCGTGCTGCTTAAGCTCGCCGTGTGCCGTCCCCCCCCTTCGACCTCGCGTGCAAGGAGCGCGCCCTCGAGGAGCGGCTGCGCGCGGCGCAGAGCGTGCTGGTCGCCTTTTCCGGCGGCGTCGACTCCAGCTACCTCGCTCTCGCCGCCCGCCGCGCCCTCGGAGCGCGGGCTCTCGCCGTGACGGCCGTCTCCGCCTCCTATCCCGCGCATCACCGGGCCATGGCCGAGAGCGTCGCTGCGGGCTTCGAGATCCCGCACCGCTTCGTGGAGACGCACGAGATGGAGCAGGAGAGCTATCGGCGCAACGCACCCGACCGCTGCTACCACTGCAAGAGCGAGCTCTTCGGCGTGCTCGGGCGGCTGCGCGATGAGCTCGGCTTCGAGGCCGTCGCCTACGGCATCAACACGGACGATACGGGGGATTTCCGACCGGGCCATCGCGCTGCGACCGAGTCTGGCGTGCTCTCGCCCTTTCTCGACGTGTCGCTCTCGAAGGCCGAGATCCGTGCGCTCTCACGCGCGGCCGGGCTGCCGACGGCGGAGCTGCCGGCCTCGGCCTGCCTCTCGTCGCGGCTGCCCTACGGCACCGAGGTGACGCCGGAGCGGCTGCGGCAGATCGAGCGGGGCGAGGCGCTGCTGCGGGCCATGGGCTTTCGCCAGGTTCGCCTGCGCCATCACGGCGACGTGGCGCGCGTGGAGGTCGATCCGAGCGAGCTGCCGTTTGCGCTCGAGCCTGCCATGGCCGGAGCCATCGCCGCCGCGCTACGCCCCCTCGGCTTTCGCTGGGTCTGTCTCGATCTCGAGGGCTACCGCACGGGCTCGCTGAACGAGGCTCTCCCGGCAGACGTCCGGCGGGAGCGCTAGTGCGCATCGACTGCGCAGGGGCGCCCCGCGACCTCGGCCTCGATCAGGGCCATGCCATGGGCGAGGGCGTGGATGCGGAGCTCGGACGCATCCTGCGCGAGCGGCCGGTGGCGACCGGGATCCACGATCTCGGCCGTGACGTGCAGCGTCACTTCCCGCACCTCTCCGAGCGCATGGCTGGCCTCGCGCGCGGCGCGGGCGTCGAGCGCATGGCGCTGGTGGTGGCGCTGGCACGCGCCGCGCGCGAGCCAGCCTTCCTGTTCCGCCCCG
>CAYOIG010000513.1:0-8701 GCA_964403915.1 uncultured Myxococcaceae bacterium | reverse complement strand
GGCACGGCGATCTCGTCTCGCCGCTTGCCGTTGACCTGCACCGCGAGCGTGATCGTCTCGGCGACGAGCAGCGCCGGATCGGCCGCGGGCCAGGGCTCGAAGGCGATCGAGCGCGAATGTCCGAGCCGGCTCCAGAGCTCCTCGGCGAGGTGCGGCGCGAAGGGCGACAGCAGGCGCAGCAGGGTCTCGGCGGCATCGCGCGGCAGCGGCGCATCCTTCGCCACGTCGCGCACCAGCACCATGAGCTTCGAGATCGCGGTGTTGAAAGAAAGGCCCTCGACGTCCCCGGTCACGCCCGCCACCGTGCGGGCGACGAGCCGCGCCTGCTCGGGGGTTCCGCCGCCTGCTGCGAGGGTGCGCAGCGGCTCCCCGTCGTGCTCTTCGTCGACGAGCAGCCGCCACGTGCGCTGCAGGAAGCGGTGGACGCCCTGGATGCCCTCGGTCGACCACGGCGCGGCCTTCTCCAGCGGTCCGATGAACATCTCGTAGAGCCGCATCGCGTCGGCGCCGTAGGCCGCGACCACCTCGTCCGGGTTGATCACGTTGCCACGGCTCTTCGACATCTTCTCGACCACCTCCTCCAGCACGAGGTCGTCCTTCGTCGGGTGCAGCGGCGCCTTGTCCGGCCCCCAGCGCACCTGCTGGAGAGGCACCCAGCGTGCCTTCACCTCGCGGCCCGTCGCGACGGCGACGGCGTGCTCGCCCTCGATGCGCACGGCCGAGGTCGGGTAGCAGCAGGGCACGGCCTCCGGATCGTCGGCGAGATCGTCGTCCCAGTAGCGGTAGCTGAAGCCGAGGATCATCCCCTGGTTGACGAGCTTCTGGAACGGCTCCTTCGTGTGCACGAGACCGGCGTCATGAAGGACCTTGTGCCAGAAGCGCGCGTAGAGCAGGTGCAGGACGGCGTGCTCGGCGCCGCCGACGTAGAGATCGACGGGCATCCAGTAGCGTTCGGATTCTGGAGAGAACGGCGCGCCCGGGTTTCCCGGGTCGCAGAAGCGCAGGTAGTACCAGCAGCTCCCGGCCCACTGGGGCATGACGTTCGGGTCGCGCCGTGCGCGCTGGCCCGTCACCGGGTCGGTCGTCTCGATCCACTCCTTTGCCCGCTCGAGCGGCGTGCCGCCGCCCTCGGCCGGGCGGAAGTCGTCGAGATCGGGCAGCAGCAGCGGCAGCTCGTCGTCGCCGAGCAGGCGCACCATTCCGTCGGCGAGATGGAGCAGCGGGAAGGGCTCGCCCCAGTAGCGCTGTCGGCTGAAGAGCCAGTCGCGCAGCTTGTAGGTGACGGCGCTCTTCCCGACGCCCTGCTCCTCGAGCCAGGCGCTCATGCGCCTCTTCGCTTCCGGCGTCGCGAGACCATCGAGCAGGCCGGAGCGGACGGAAATACCGTCTTCGGTGTAGGCCTGCTTCGAGACGTCGCCGCCCGCCACGACCTCGCGGATCTCGAGACCGAAGGCGCGTGCGAAGGCGAAGTCTCGCTCGTCGTGGGCAGGCACCGCCATGATCGCTCCGGTGCCGTAGCCGGCCAGCACGTAGTCGGCGATCCAGATCGGGATCGACTCGCCCGTGCACGGGTTCTTCGCTCGGGCTCCCGTGTCGACGCCCGTCTTCTCCTTCGCCTCGGCGAGCCGCGTGCGCTCGGTCTTGCGACCCGAGGCCTCGACGTAGGCGCGGACGGCGGCCCGCCGCTCCGGGGCCGTGATTTCTCCGACGAACGGATGCTCGGGCGCGAGCACCATGTAGGTGGCGCCAAAGAGGGTATCGGGGCGCGTTGTGAAGACCTCGAGCTCGCGGCCGGGATGCCCCTCCACCGCAAAGCGAACGCGAGCGCCCTCGCTGCGCCCGATCCAGTCGCGCTGCTGCTTCTTGATCGGCTCGGGCCAGTCGTGATCGTCGAGATCGGCGAGCAGCCGCTCCGCGTAGTGGGTGATGCGGAGCATCCACTGGCGCATGGGCAGCTTGACGACGGGGTGGCCGCCGATCTCGCTCTTGCCGTCGATCACCTCCTCGTTCGCGAGCACGGTGCCGAGGGCCGGGCAGAAGTTCACCGGCACCTCGGCCTCGTAGGCGAGGCCGCGCTCGTGCAGCAGGCGGAAGATCCACTGCGTCCACTTCACGTAGCCCGGATCGGTGGTGTCGATCTCGCGGGCCCAGTCGTAGCTGAAGCCCAGCGACTGGATCTGGCGCTTGAAGTTCTCGACGTTGCGGCGGGTGGTGATCCGCGGATGCGTTCCGGTCTTGATCGCGTACTGCTCGGCCGGGAGGCCGAAGGCGTCCCAGCCCATGGGGTGCAGCACGTTGAAGCCGCGCATCCGCTTGTAGCGCGCCACGATGTCGGTGGCGGTGTAGCCCTCGGGATGGCCCACGTGGAGGCCGTCGCCGGAGGGGTAGGGGAACATGTCGAGGACGTAGAACTTGGGCTTCGCGGGATCGATCTCGGCCCGGAAGGTCTCGTGTTCGAGCCAGTAGGCCTGCCAGCGGGGCTCGATCACGTGCGGGTCGTACGGCATGGCGGGCAAAGTGCCGGGAGGCGCCGGGGGCGTCAACCGTGCCGTGGCCCGCCGGGATCGCGCTAGCGTTCGCCGCATGCCGGGCGAGACGCTCAAGCCTGCCGAGATCTTCGTGGTGTCCGATGGCACCGGCGACACCGCGTCGAGCGCGACGCAGGCCGCGATGCTCCAGTTCCGCACGCCCTGGCGCATGCGAACCTTTCGCGACGTGCGCCAGGAGAGCCAGGCGCGGCGCGTCATCGACCTCGCCGAGCGCGCCGGGGCTCTCGTCGTCTTCACCGTCGTCGATGAGCGCGTGGCGCGCACGCTGCGCGACCACGGCGCGAGCCAGGGCGTTCGCACCGTCGACCTGCTGGGGCCCCTCATCTCGCGCGCGGCGCAGCACCTCGACGCGGAGCCGCGCCTGCAGCCGGGCCTGCTCCACGGCTTCTCCGACGAGTACTTCCGGCGCATCGACGCCGTGGAGTTCGCCGTGCGCCACGACGACGGTGCCAACCTGCGCACGCTGGCCGACGCCGATCTGGTGCTGACCGGCATCTCGCGCACCTCGAAGACCCCGCTGTCGATGTACCTCGCCCAGCGCGGCATCAAGACGGGGAACGTGCCGCTGGTGCCGGGCCTCGAGCCGCCGCGGGAGCTCCTCGAGCACGATCCGCGCCGGGTGATCGGCCTCACCCTCGATCCGGGAGCCCTCCTCACGATCCGCCGCTCGCGGCTGCGCCTCATGCACGCGCCGCCCTATGTCGACTACATCGACCCCGACGCCGTGCTGGGAGAGCTCGCGCAGTCGCGGCGCCTGTGCCGTGAGCGCGGCTGGCGCGTCGTGGACATCTCGGGCAAGGCCGTGGAGGAGACCGCCGGTCGCATCCTCGAGCTGATCGGGCACAAGGCGTCAGAGCCCCGCGGCGGGAGCAGCGCAGCCGGCTGACGCGACGCCGGCTGCGGGTGCCCGCGTTCGTGGGTACGCGCCGCTGCCTCAGGCGGTCGTTCCCACCTCCGCCGGCGCGGTGCAGCGCGCGAGAAAGGCCCGGGGCGAGACGATGCGCCCGCCCGCATGTCGCACGCGGCCGCCCACCTGACGATCTCCCGTCACGACGGCAAGCCGCGCCGGGGTCTCGGCCCGGCGCACCTCGCGAACGAGCCAGTCGTCGGCCGAGGGAGCGAAGACGAGACGGATGCGGGCGTGCTCCGGCCCCGGCACGCAGCGCTCCGAGCTCGGGCTCGCCGCGTCGAAGACGACCCAGAGCTCTGCCTCGCGCGGCTCGAAGCCCACCACGCGCTCCAGCAGCCGGAGCTGCACGCTGGCCGTCCACCAGCCGGCCCGGTCGCGCCCTTTCAGCACCCCGGCGTGGAGCACGTTGAAGCCGTCCACGAGCCAGATCTCCGGCTCGCTTTCGGGTTCGGCTTGGGGCTCGGGCGGCGGCGGGGTCGGCTGCTCCATTGGCGCCGGATCATAGGATGAGGGTCTCTCCGAGACCGGACCGGCCGTCCCCGCCAACAGTCCTTCGATGCCGGCCCAGCCGAGCCCGAAGGCCAGCGTCGCCAGAACGAGGGCGACGCTCCTCGCCGCGCCGGCCAGCATGGCGCGGCGGGCTTCACGACGGGTCCAGCAGGGGGCGGCACCGCCGGACTCCTGCAGGGGCTGCTGCTCCATGACTCCTCCTCTCGTGATGCAGGAGAGCCTGGATGCGCGCTGTGACAGGGACGGTCACTGTGCCAGCCGGCCCGTTCGGCCCGACGCGCCGCATCGCCCGGCCTTGCGGGGCCGCGCCGCGTGGCGTACCGAAGCCGCGATGCCGACCCCCGGGCGCCCCGACACGGCTGCGATCGCGCTGGTGCAGATGCGCTGCGGGCCGGATCCGGCCGAGAATCTCGAGAAGGCGCTGGCCCGGGTCGGCGAGGCAGCGCAGCTCGGCGCCCGCATCGTCTGCCTGCCGGAGCTCTTCCGCTCCGAGTACTTCTGCCAGAGCGAGGAGAACGAGCGCTTCGCGCTGGCGGAGCCGATCCCCGGGCCCTCCACCGAGGCCCTCGGCCGGGTCGCTGCCGAGCGGGGCGTCGTCGTCATCGCCTCGCTCTTCGAGCGCCGTGCCGCCGGGCTCTATCACAATACCGCCGTGACTCTCGATAGTGACGGAGCGGTGGCAGGCCTCTACCGCAAGATGCACATCCCCGACGACCCTCTCTACTACGAGAAGTTCTACTTCACACCTGGCGATCTCGGCTTCTCGGCCGTCGCTACGCGCTTCGCGAGGATCGGCACCTGCGTTTGCTGGGACCAGTGGTTTCCGGAGGCCGCGCGCCTCACGGCCCTGGCCGGCGCCGAGATCCTCTTCTATCCGACCGCCATCGGCTGGCAGCTCGACGTGGGGGCGCAGATGGATGCCGCGCAGCACGACGCCTGGGAGACGATGCAGCGGGCCCATGCCATCGCGAACGGCGTCTTCGTGGCCGCGGTCAATCGCGTCGGCCGCGAGGGCGGGATCCGCTTCTGGGGCCAGTCGTTCGTCGCCGATCCGTTCGGCCGTGTGCTCGCGCGTGCAAAGGCGGACGCGGAAGAGATTCTCGTCGTGCCCTGCGATCTCGGGGAGATCGAGCGCGTGCGGCAGAACTGGCCGTTCCTGCGCGATCGCCGTGTGGATGCCTACGGCGACCTGACGAAGCGCTGGCGGAGCTGATGGCCGCGGGGGCCGATCCCGCGGCCGGGGGCTGGCGCTGGCCGGCGGAGTGGGAGCCGCACCGCGCCACCTGGCTGGCGTGGCCGCACAATCCGGCCACGTGGCCCGGCCGGATCGAGCGCGTGTACGCGCCCTACGTCGAGATGGTGCGCGTGCTGCACGAGCACGAGCTCGTCTGCCTCAACGTTCGCGACGAGGCGATGGAGGCGCAGGCGCGGCGGCACCTCGCGACAGGCGGTGTGGACGTCGACCGTGGCGTGCGCTTCCACCGGGTTCCGACCGACGACACCTGGGCGCGCGACCACGGCCCGGTCTTCATCGTGCGCGAGCGCGCGGGCCGGCGCGAGAAGGCGATCGTTGACTTCGGCTTCAACGCGTGGGGAGAGAAGTACGGGCCGTGGGAGCAGGATGACGCGGTTCCGGCGCGGGTGGCCGAGATCCTCGGGCTTGCCCGCTTCGAGGGAGGGCTCGTCCTCGAAGGCGGCTCCATCGACGGCAACGGGCGCGGTGCCGTGCTCACGACCGAGTCGTGTCTGCTGAATCCGAATCGCGGATCTGGCAGGACGCGGGAGGCCATGGAGGAGGTGCTCGCGCGGCTGCTCGGCGCGACCCAGGTGCTCTGGCTCGGTGACGGCATCGAGGGCGACGACACCGATGGCCACATCGACGACCTGGCCCGCTTCGTCGACCCCGGGACGGTCGTGACCGTGATCGAAGAGAACGCATCCGACCCGAACCACCGCATCCTCGAGGACAACCTTCGCCGCCTCCGGAGCCTCCGAGACCAGGACGGCAAGCCCCTGGCGGTCGCAACCCTCCCCATGCCGCCCCCCCTGTACGTGGAGGGCCAGCGCTGCCCGGCCAGCTACGCCAACTTCTATCTGGCCAATGGCGTGGTCCTGGTTCCCGTCTTCGGA
The DNA here is from genome assembly GCA_964403915.1 of uncultured Myxococcaceae bacterium. Lineage (GTDB taxonomy): Bacteria > Myxococcota_A > UBA9160 > UBA9160 > UBA9160 > MYXO. Next base: position 2,602 of record CAYOIG010000513.1, on the reverse strand, counting down.
GCGCCAAGCGACGAGCGGGCCCTCGCGGTGCTGCGGGAGCTCCTCCCGGGGCGGCAGGTCGCAGGCATCCCCAGTGCCGATCTCGTCTTTGGCCTTGGCGCCGTGCACTGCATGACCCAGCAAGAGCCGCTCTGACACCTCGCTGGGCCAGTCTGGCACTCCCCTGTACGCATTTCGCTACGTGGCCTGGCCTTTCCTTACTCTCCGTTCATCGGATGCGGTAAGGTGCCGGGTCGCCCGCCGACGGGCGTCGCGGCGCTGCCTGCTCCGGCTGGCCGGATCTGGAATGGAGAAGGAGTCCACGATGGCCCTGCATCGATCTCACGCGGTCCTCGCCCTTGCGCTGGCCGCCCTCCTCGGGCTCTCGGGCCCCTCGCGCTGCTCGAACGACGGGGTGGCGTCCTTTCTGACGTTCACGCTGCCGGGGACGGACGCGCTCGTGGCCGCCGGCGACGGCGTCGAGATCGAGCTCTCCCTGCCCGTCGCCTTCGTGCCGGGTAGCCTCGCGCTCAGCCTCGATGGCGTGCCGGTGGCGGCGAGCGTGGCCGGCACGACGGCGACGGCCAGCGTGCCCGCCATCAGCGCCGGAGCGCACGCGCTCGCGGCGTCTGCAAACGTGCCCGGGCCGGGTGGCTCCTTCGAGACGCTGCACGCCGACGCGCACTTCGACGCCATCGTGGTACCGGCCGCCGGCTGCGAGGAGCTGAATGCCGCCGAGTGTCTGCTGCCCTATCCCTCCTCGCGCTTCCTCGCGCCGGCGGCGACGCCCACCGGCTTCCGTCTCGAGCTTCCTGCCGCCGGGATGCCGGAGCAGAACCGCACGGGCACGCTCTCGCGGCTCTCGCCCGCGCCCTACCGCGTGCTCGACGGCTTCAGCCCGACGGCGCAGGTGCTGATGAACTTCCCCGGCGGCGTCGACCTCGCGCTCTCGAACGCCTCGCGACTTCTCACGGATCGCCGCGGCCCCGACGCCCGCTCCCTCGAGGCCGACAGCCCGACGGTCCTGATCGATGCGGAGACGGGGGAGCGCATCCTGCACTGGCTGGAGAACGATGCGCGCGCCACGAATCCGGACCGCGTCGTGACCTTCCTGCGGCCGGGCCGGAGCCTCACGCCCGGCCGCCGCTACATCGTGGCCGTGCGCAACCTGCGGCATGCGGACGGCTCCTCCGTCGCGCCCGAGCCCGTATTCCGGGCCTTCCGCGACGGGCGCAGGATCCTGATTCCGAGCCTCGAGACGCGCCGGGCGGCCTTCGTGGACATCTTCGCGAAGCTCGCGCAGGCGGGCGTGCCGCGCACCGATCTCGTTCTCGCCTTCGATTTCACCACGCAGAGCGACTACGGGCTCACCCACGAGATGCTCTCGATGCGAGATCAGGCCTTCGCGTGGCTGGACGCGTTGCCGGCCGGCGAGATCCCCTTCACGGTGTCGGAGGTGAAGCCCAAGGACGACTGCTCCGCCGGGGGCACCTTCCACAGCGAGGTGCGCGGCACGTTCCAGGTGCCCCTGTTCCTCGGCAAGGATCCCATCACGCAGACCAACTCGCTCGCGTATCTCGAGACGGATGCCGCGGGAAACCCCGTCTGGGACGGCCAGACCTTCACCAACCCTCCCTTCACGATCGCGGTCCCGTGCTCGGCGATGCGCTCGGAGGGCGCCGAGCCCGCGCGCGGCGTCGTGCTCGGCCACGGCCTCTTCGGCACGGGCCGCGATTTCGTGAACCAGCTCGTGAAGGAGAACGTCTTCACCGACGTTCGCTTCGCGGCGGGCGCAACCGACTGGCGTGGCCTTTCGAAGGGAGACATCGACCCGCTGTATCAGAGCTTCGTCGTGAACCAGGTGCTGCTCGACTTCGACCACTTCGCGGCATTGCCCGATCGCCTGCGACAGGGCCAGCTCAACACGCTCGTGCTCGCGCGGATGATGCGGACGGGCGTGTTCAACCGGCACGGGGCGTTCCAGGCGCCGTCGGGACAGGGCGCCATCTCGAGCGCACCGATGAACTACTTCGGCGGCAGCCTCGGCGGCATCATGGGCACCATGTTCGCCGCGCTCACCCCCGACGCGATCAACCTCAACGTCGACGTGCCGGCCATCAACTTCTCCTGCATGCTGCAGCGCGCGACGCCGTTCATCCTGTTCCAGGATCTACTGCTCGTCACCGGCATGAACGAGCCGATGACGGTGGCGCTCGCGCTCGGCATCGCCCACGAGCTCTGGGTGCGGGGCGAGCCCGCCGGCTACGTCACGCACATCACGAGCAACCCTCTCCCGGGCTCGATGGTGAAGAACGTGATGATCTCGCAGGCCTACCTCGACCAGCAGGTCTCGAACCAGTGCACGGAGATCGAGGCCCGGACGCTGGGCGTGCCGAGCCTCGTGGGCTCGCTCCGCTCCGGCATGCCGCAGATCCCGGACCTTCCGGGTCCGCTGGCGTCGGCCTACGTGGAGTACGACACGGGATCCTTCGATCTCGCCAACCCGGCCCATGCGCCCTTCATCCCGCCGCTCGCGAACCTGCAGGCCGAGCCGAACGGCTGCGACCCGCACGGGCGCCAGGGCCTCATCCCGGCCTCGATCGAGCAGCTCAAGACGTTCTTC
>CAYOIG010000512.1:0-1810 GCA_964403915.1 uncultured Myxococcaceae bacterium | reverse complement strand
CGCGGCCAGGAAGGAGCGCCTGCTCTCGCTGCTCGTGCCAGTGCAGCGCGCTGCGGAGCGCTGTGAGTGGCTGCGCGCGCTGGTCGCGGCGGGAGAGATCTTCCATCCGCTGCGCTGGTCGAGCGCCGAGGCCCTTCGCCTGCTCGGCGACGCGCCCGAGCTCGAGCGCGCCGGCGTCGTCGTGCGCATGCCCGCGACCTGGCGCGCCGGACGCCCGGCGCGGCCGCGCGTCTCTGGCACGGTGGGAGAGAGGCAGCCGGCGGGGCTGGGGCAGGCAGCCCTGCTCGACTTCCGTGCAGAACTCACGCTCGAAGGCGAGCCGCTGACGAGCACCGAAGTGGAGGCGCTACTGGCCGGGACGAGCGGGTTGACGCTCCTGCGCGGCCAGTGGGTCGAAGTCGATCGCGAGCGGCTCGCCCAGGCGCTCCAGCGATTCCGTGCAGCCGAGCGCCTCTCGGCCGAAGGGGGCCTCGGCTTCGCGGACGCGATGCGCATGCTCGCAGGCGCGAACCCGGCCATTGACGAAGCCGAGCACGGAAGGAACGGCGCCGACCGGGAATGGTCGCACGTCCGGGCCGGCCCGTGGCTCGCCGAGCGGCTCGCGGGCCTGCGTTCGCCCGAAGGCCTCGCGCGAGTCCATCCCGGGCGCGAGCTCCGCGGGACGCTGCGACCCTACCAGGAGGCGGGCTTGCGCTGGCTGCACCTGTGCTCGGAGCTCGGCCTCGGCGCGTGCCTGGCCGACGACATGGGCCTCGGGAAGACCATCCAGGTGCTGGCGCTCCTGCTCGTGCACCGCAAGGAGAACGCGACCGCGACCGCGCGGCGGCCGAGCCTGCTCGTGACGCCCGCCTCGCTGCTCGGCAACTGGACGGCGGAGCTCGAGCGCTTCGCTCCGAGCCTCGAGGCGCGCGTCGCGCATGCTTCGGCGATGCCGGCCGCGGAGCTGACCGCGCTCGCGCCCGGCGAACTCGCGGCTGCGGACCTCGTGATCACCAGCTACGGCTCCCTGCGGCGGATCCCGTGGCTCCGGTCCACCGCCTGGAACCTGGTGATCCTCGACGAGGCCCAGGCGATCAAGAACCCGGAAGCGAAGCAGACGCAGGCCGTGAAAGCACTGGCGGCCCGCGCGCGCATCGCCCTGACCGGGACGCCCATCGAGAATCGCCTCGGTGATCTGTGGTCCTTGTTCGACTTCCTGCTGCCGGGGTTGCTCGGCTCGCGGCGCGAGTTCGCGCGCTACGTGAAGCGCCTCGCATCCGGTCCGGCCGGCGCGCACGGTCCGCTGCGCGAACTGGTGCGACCGTACATCCTGCGGCGGCTCAAGACCGACAAGTCCGTGATCGCCGACCTGCCGGAGAAGACCGAGGTCAAGGCCTACTGCACGCTCGGCCGCCGCCAGGCTGCTCTCTATCAGCAGAGCGTGAAGGAGCTCGCGGCGCGCATCGCCGGCACCGAAGGCATCCAGCGCCGCGGGCTCGTGCTCGCGTTCCTCGTGCGCTTCAAGCAGATCTGCAACCACCCCTCGCAGTGGCTGGGAGACGGGGCCTGGGAGGCGAAGGAGAGCGGCAAGTTCACGCGCCTCGGCGAGCTGGTCGAGGTCATCGCGGCAAAGCAGGAGAAGCTGCTCGTCTTCACGCAGTTTCGCGAGGTGACCGCGCCGCTCGCCGCGTTCCTCGGGCGGGCCTTCGGCCGGCCCGGGCTCGTCCTGCACGGCGAGACGGCCGTCAAGAAGCGTGCGGAGCTCGTGGCCCGCTTCCAAGAGGATGAGACGGTCCCGTTCTTCGTGCTCTCGCTCCGGGCCGGCGGCACT
>CAYOIG010000511.1:0-2653 GCA_964403915.1 uncultured Myxococcaceae bacterium | reverse complement strand
GTCGTGGTGGACGACCGCGTGGATGGGAGTGCGGGCCTCGGCGTCGTGCTGCGCTGCCGCGTCGAGCTCGCGCGCCCCGTCGAGGCGGTGGCCACGGCACTGCTCGCCTGGGGTCTCGTCTCGTCGAACGATGCGACGCGCTTCGAGGGCACGATCGCGGGCCCCGACCGGCTGCGCTTCCTGGGTGCGGTCGCCCGCTACTCGGGCGCGCTGCGTGCGCTCGAGCTCACCGAGCCGGGCGCCGGCAACGAGAGGGCGGAGCGATGAGCGGGCCGACCCGCGCGCTGCTCGCTCTGGTGCTGGGCGCATGGCTCATGGCCTGCGGCGACCCTGCGCAGGGGCCGGCGGAGGTCGCCTGGGGCCGCACCGCATGCGAACACTGCCAGATGGTGATCAGCGACCGGCGCTTCGCCATGCAGGTTCGTCTCGGCGACCGCGTGCACCGCTTCGACGACCCCGGCTGCGCCGTCGAGTGGCTGGACCAGAAGCCGGGAGGCGGTGCGGAGGCGACGGAGCTCTGGGTGATGGACATGGACGGAGGGCAGTGGATCGATGCCCGGAGCGCGTTCTACCGTCCCGGACAGCGCACGCCCATGGCCTACGGCTTCGGGGCCGTGACGAAGCCCGAGGACGGAGCCCTCGATTTCGAAGCCCTTCGCAGGAGGATCCGCGAGCGTGAGCGACCCGGTTCTCGTCCGCAGCCCTGAGGCTGCGCTGCTCGCCGGCGCCACCGCGCCTGCGGCCGCACGTCTCGGCCTCCTGCGCGAGCTCTGGCTCGTGGCGCGCCTCGACATCGGCGAGTCGCTGCGAGCGCGCTGGTTCACCGTCTACGCGGCGCTCTTCGGCGCGATCGTGGCGCTGCTCTTCGCGTTTGGTCTCACCGAATCGCGCATCCTCGGCTTCATGGGCCTCTCGCGGCTGCTGGTGACGTACATCCAGCTCTGCATGGCGATCCTGCCCGTCTTCGTTCTCATCACGACGGTGCGCTCGGTCGCGGGCGACCGTGAAGCGGGTGTGTTCGAGTATCTGCTCGCGCTGCCGATTTCTCTCTCCGCGTGGTTCTGGGGCAAGCTCGTCGGACGCTTCCTGGTGGTCTACCTGCCCGTGTTGCTGGCGATGCTCGCCGCCGCAGGCTGGGCCTCGCTGCGCGAGATCCCCGTGCCCTGGGACATGTTCGCGCTCTACGCTGCGCTCCTCGGGGGCCTCGCGCTCTGCTTCCTCGGGATCGCGATGGGCATCTCCGCCGTCGCACGCTCCGTGGACGTGGCGCAGGGAGCGGCCTTCCTGGTGTGGCTGGCGCTGATCCTCCTCCTCGACCTCGTGCTGCTCGGCGTCCTGATCAAGGGCCACGCGGCCCCGGAGCTCGTGGTCGGGATCGCGCTCGCGAACCCGCTGCAAGCCTTCCGCAGCGCAGCCCTGCTGCTCTTCGATCCGCAGCTCGTGCTGCTCGGCCCCGCGGCCTTCGTGATTCTCGACGCCTTCGGCCACGACGGCCTCCTCGCCTACGGCATGGCCTACCCGACGCTGCTGGGCATGCTGTGCGCTGCGGCGGGCTACCTGCGCTTCCGTCGCGGGGATCTGCCGTAGGGGAGCGGCCGGCTTCAGCTCGCTCCGGGATGAACGTCGCGGGCTCGCTCGAGCGCCGAGGCGAGAGATTCGAGCTCCCGGGTGTCGTAGTCCGGCAGATCGCCCACGGGCTGGCCGTCGGCGAACTTCTCCACGCGCTTCGTCACCTCGTGCAGCGGCTCGATCAGGAGGCGCCGGATCAGGAAGAAGACGGCGAGGGAGAAGACCAGCGAGCCCAGCAGCACGGCGATCATGAGGTCGATGATGAGGCGAACGGACTCCCGCTTCATCGGCGAGAGGTCGAAGTGCATGGTCGCGAGCCAGCTCCCGCCGTCTCGGTCGAGGATCGGCGGCGCCGTGAAGTCGAGATCGGTGCCGTCGAGCTCGCTCGTGCCGCGGCCGCTCGAGGCCGCCGGATGCATCTCGTCGGGAGCGAGCTTGCGGAGCCGGATCTCGAGGTCGGCGATGCCCTGCAGCCGGTTCACGAGGTCGGGTAGGTCCTTGCCGTCGTGGACCGCCTGGCCGAGAGCCACGTGCACCACGCTGGCGACCCGGTGCGCGCTCACCTCCGCATGCCGGATGTCGCGCTGGTACAGGCGGTAGGGGAGGATCGCCACGACCCCGGCGATCGCGACCGCGGCGATCACCGCGAGAAGCTGGATCAGGCGAAGCTGGACGCTGGGGCGATTCGACATGGGAGTCTCCCGGGACGTCGGAGGGCGAGATGCCGCGCGACTCGGCACGATTCTACCGCGGCGCGGGGCGCGCGTGGGGTGGAGAAGGTGGCGGGCAGCGCGGCGTTGCGATCCATTGCGGTTTCGGCAGGGCCTCAGGCCTCAGTACGAGCCGCGCACTCTGCGTCGAGGGCGACCAATCGCTCGAGGATCTGCTCGTCGTCCACGTCGTGCGGCCAGCCGTAGGCGTCGAAGACGGCCGCGTCGAGCGCGTCGTGGATGTGTGCGACGGTCGAGCCGATAGCCGATGGAAAAAGCAAGCGGGCGCTCGCCGCAGATTACGTCAACGCCGGAGAGAGATGTCGGGTTCGTCCGATGACGCCCAATCCGACAAGAACCCCCGGGGGATGGGC
>CAYOIG010000510.1:0-2300 GCA_964403915.1 uncultured Myxococcaceae bacterium | reverse complement strand
GGGAAGGCCCTGCGCGGGAAGCGTATCGCCGTCCTTCTGGAAACGAATCCAGACCGTGTGGCTGCTCGCATTGCCGAGGCTCACCACGAAACCGCCCGCGCCGAGCTCGCTCGCGAGCTGCGAAAGCAGGAAGCTCGTTCGCGAAGAGGTGTTGCTGCCCTCGAGGCCGAGGTCGGCGGAGAGCGCGACGGGAGCTCCGCTGATCGTCTGCCGCTGGGGCGGCGGCTGCAGGGTGCCGGCCTCTGCGGCGCGAAGTGCGACGGGCAGGAGCAGGAGCATCCCGGCCGATCGCAGCCACGACGGGCCGCACCGGCCCGGCCGGCAAGCCCGTCCCCTTCCGACCTGCGCGATGCGCCGGCCCTCTCCTGCTGCCCTGCGGCGCATCGCTGTTTTCCCCGCCCCCCGAGAGAACCCACGACCAGTCTACGCGGAACCCCCGAGTTCCGGGCAGGAAAATGCGCATCCCTGCCCCACCCGTCCGGGGGTGCGATCACACCGCCTCTCCCCTTGGAGGGGGCGCATCAGGCCGCGTGGCCCGGTGCTCCGGGCATGGGTAGACTGCGCGCCCGCATGGAGTTCGCGCTCTCGGAGGAGCAGGAGCAGCTGCAGGAGACGGTTCGCGGCTTCGTCGCGAACGAGTGCCCCCCGCCTCGGCTGCGAGCGCTCTTCGATGCCGGCGAGGGCTACGACGAGACGCTTTGGCGAGGCCTCGCGGGCATGGGCCTCGCGGGGCTGGTGATCCCGGAGGCCTTCGGCGGCGCGGGCCTCGAGATCCTCGACGCGGCGCTGGTCGCCGAGGTGCTGGGCGCTGGCGCCCTGCCCGCCCCGTTCTTCGGCCACAGTCTCGCCGCCCACGCTCTCGTTCTCGGGGGCAGCGCGGCACAGCGCGCCCACTGGTTGCCGCGCCTCGCCACGGGGGAAACGATCGCCAGCGTGGCCTTTGCCGAGCCCGGCGAGGCGTGGGATCCCGCGGCATGGAGGCTCCCGCTCGCGGGCGGCCGCCTCACGGGCGCCAAGCGCTTCGTGACGCATGCGGACCGGGCCGACCTCCTCGTCGTCGGCATCGCGGGGGGCGCGCTCGCGCTGGTGGAGCCCGCAGCCGGCAGCGTGCGCATCGAGCGCGTGGATGGCCTCGATCGCACGCGCCCGCTCTCTCACGTCGCCTTCGACGGCGCGCCGGCCGAGCTGCTGCCCGGATCCGAAGCGGCCGCGCTCGGCGTGCGCGACACGGGGCTCGTGCTCCTCGCCGCCGACGCCTTCGGCGGCGCCACGAAGCTCCTCGACCTGACCCGCGCGCACGTGCTCGTGCGCGAGCAGTTCGGCTTTCCGCTGGCGCAGTTCCAGGCCGTGAAGCACCAGCTCGCCAATCTCGCGACGGATCTCGAGCCCACGCGCGGGCTCTGGTGGTTCGCGGCCCACGCGCAGGATCACCTGCGCGAGCAGGCCGTGCGCGCCGCGGCCATCGCCAAGGCACACGTCACGGAGTGCGCGGTGCAGGTGGCCCGCGGCGCCGTCGAGCTCCACGGGGGCATCGGCTTCACCTGGGAGTGCGACGTGCAGTTCTGGTTCAAACGTGCGCTCTTCGACCGCATCCTCCTGGGCTCGCCCGCGCATCATCGCGAGCGCAGCGCGCGGCTTGCGGGTTGGTGACGCCATGGACCTGCGTCTCGGCGAAGAGTACGAGCGCTTCCGCGAGGAGCTGCGGGCCTTCCTGCGCGCGACGTGGCCCCCGCGCGGCGCCGAGGCCACGCTGACGCGCGAGGAGCAGGAGCGGATCTTCCGGGAACGCGCGCTCGAACGGGGCTACCTCTACCGCGACATCCCGCGCGCCTACGGAGGCTCCGAGCAGCCTCCCGACGTGCTGAAGGACACGATCCTGCAAGAAGAGCTCGCGGCCGCAGGCGCTCCGGGGAACATCCGGAACATCGGCCCCGCCATGCTCGCGCCCACGCTGATCGAGTTCGGCACCGAAGACCAGAAGCGACGCTTCGTGCCTCCAACGCTGCGCGGCGAGATGCTCTGGTGCCAGGGCTACAGCGAGCCCGGCGCCGGCAGCGACCTCGCCTCGCTCCAGAGCCGCGCCGTGCTGGAGGGCGACACCTGGGTGGTGCGCGGCCACAAGGTCTGGACCTCGAGCGCCCACGAGGCGCACTACCTGTTCGGACTCTTCCGCACCGAGCCCGACGCGCCGAAGCACGCCGGCATCTCGTACCTTCTCGTCGACATGAAGGCGCCGGGCGTCACGGTGAAGCCGCTGCGACAGATGACGGGCGGTGCGGAGTTCAACGAGGTCTTCTTCG
>CAYOIG010000509.1:0-4108 GCA_964403915.1 uncultured Myxococcaceae bacterium | reverse complement strand
TCCCGCGCGAGTGCCTGCAGCTCGGGCCCCGGTGCGCTGCTCGAGAGCAGCGGCCAGAGCGCCGGAAGCACCAGCGCCAGCGCGAAGACGAGGAAGAAGACGGCGAGATACGCGAGGGTCAGCGAGACTGTCGGGCGAAAGCCCGCCACCGGCCGAGCGGTCCGGTGCCGCGAAGGCGTGCTGCTCACGGGGCGAGCGTAGCGAGTCCCGCGATCGGTCGGCTTGCCCGCTGCGCCCGGGGGCCGTAGTCTGCTGCGTGTCGCCGTCCACGCCTGCCGGTCGCGCCGGATCCCGGCTCGTCATCATCGATGCGGCGAATACCCTCTATCGCGCCTTCTTCGCACTTCCGCCGCTTCGCAACTCGGCCGGAGAGCCGACGAGCTGCGTCTACGGCTTCGTCACCATGCTCCAGAAGGTGCTCCGGGAAGAGGCGCCCGATCACGTGGTCGTGGTCTTCGACGCGCCGGGCGGCAGCTTCCGGCAGCGCCTGTTCCCGGGCTACAAGGCCTCGCGCGAGGCGCAGCCCGAAGACCTCTCCGCGCAGCTTCCGATCGCACGCGAGGTCGCGGAGGCCTACCGCATTCCCGTGCTGCAGGTGCCCGGCGTCGAGGCCGATGACGTGATCGCGACGCTGGTCGCAAAGGCCCCCGCCGAGCTCGCGGTGACGATCGTCTCGACGGACAAAGATCTCATGCAGCTCGTGAGCGATCGCGTCACGCTGCTCGACACCATGAAGAACCGGCGTTTCGGGCCGGCCGAGGTGGAAGAGCGCTTCGGCGTGCCCCCTGAGCGCGTGCTCGACGTGCGCGCGCTGGTGGGCGATGCGAGCGACGACATTCCGGGCGTCAAGGGCATCGGCGAGAAGGGCGCGGCGCAGCTCATCCGGCAGTGGGGGAGCCTCGAGAACCTGCTGGCGCACGCGGGGGAGGTGACGGCGAAGCGTGCCCGCGAGGCCCTCCTCGCGCACGCGGACGACGCCCGCCTGTCGAAGCGTCTCGCCACCCTCGAGCACGAGGTCGCGCTCCCGGTCGACGTGGGCGGCCTCGCCCGCCACGCGCCCGATCACGCGCGCCTGCGCACCCTCTTCGAGCGTCTCGAGTTCACGCGGCTGCTGCAATCGCTCGACGCGCCGGAGACGAAGACCGGTGCCGTTCCCCACGCGGCGACACCGGCTGCCATCGAGACGGTGATCGTCGAAGGTGCCGAGGCCGTCACGAGGCTCGCTGGCGAGATGGCGGGGCAGGAGCGCGTGACGCTCCTCGCCGTGATCGCCGGCGAGGGGGCGCTGCGCGAGACCCTGCTCGGGCTCGCCGTCGCACGCGACGACGAGCACGCTTCGTACGTCCCGGCCGGCGGCAGCGAACAGGACGCCGCACAGATCGAGGCGCTGATGGCGTCGCTCGTGGGCAAGAGTGCCCGGCCGTGGGCGTCCCCGGCGTCGAAGCGCGTGCAGACCGTGTTCGCCGAGAGAGGCATCGAGCTGCCGCCGCCGGCCTTCGACGCCGAGCTCGCGGCCTATCTGCTCGATCCGGCGTCCACCCGCAGCGTCGAATCGCTGGCGACGCAGCTCCTCGGCCGCAGCCTCCGTTCGTGGGAAGACGTCGTGGGGCGCGGCGCGAAGGCGCTCGCGCCCGCGCTGCTGCCGACGAGCGCTCTCGCCACCTGGGCCGGCGAGCAGGTGGCGGCCGTTCGCGCGCTCGGGCCGCTGCTCGCCGAGCGCATCGTGCGCGACGAGCTCGGGCCTCTGCTCGAGGAGATCGAGCTCCCTCTCACGGCCGTGCTCTCGCGCATGGAGCGGGCGGGCGTGCGCATCGACGATGCCGTGCTGAAGGATCTCTCCGTCACCTACGAGCGCGAGCTCGAGCGCATTGCGGCGGAGATCCATGCGCTGGCGGGGGAGAGCTTCCAGATCGGCTCTCCGAAGCAGCTCCAGCGCATCCTGTTCGAGAAGCTGAAGCTTCCGGCAGGCAAGCGCACCAAGACCGGCTTCTCCACCGACGAGGCCGTGCTCGAGCAGCTCGCCGCGCGCCACGAGCTGCCGGCGCGGATCCTCGCGCACCGGCATCTCGCGAAGCTCAAGAGCACCTACGTCGACGCGCTGCCGCCGCTCGTGAACCCGGCCACGGGCCGCATCCACCCGACGTTCGTGCAGACGGGAGCGGCCACGGGACGCCTCTCGTGTACGAATCCGAACGTGCAGAACATCCCCATCCGCAGCCCCGAGGGTGTGCGCATCCGCGAGGCCTTCGTGCCGGCCGAGGGCTGTCGCCTGCTCTCCGCCGACTACTCGCAGGTGGAGCTGCGCATCCTCGCGCACTACTCCGGCGACGAGAGCCTGATCGATGCGTTTCGTCGCGGCGAGGACGTCCACCGGCGCACCTGGGCCGAGGTGGCGGGCAAGGCCAGCGAGGACGTGACGCCCGAAGAGCGCGCGCGCGCCAAGGCCGTGAACTTCGGGATCATCTACGGCTCGAGCGCCTACGGCCTCGCCAGCCAGCTCGGGATCGCGAGCGGCGAGGCGCAGGCCACCATCGACGCCTACTTCGCGCGTTATCGCGGCGTGCGGCGCTTCCTCGACGAGACCATCGCGACCGCGGGTCGCGACGGCTTCGTTCGCACGCTCCTCGGCCGCCGCCGCTACCTGCCCGACCTGCGCTCGCGCAACCGGACGCTCCGCAGCGCCGCCGAGCGCATGGCGGTGAACACGGTGATCCAGGGCACGGCCGCAGACCTCATCAAGAAGGCCATGGTCGAGATCGACGCCTGGCTGCGGCAGGCCGGCCTTGGCAGTCGGATGATCCTGCAAGTGCACGACGAGCTGGTTCTCGAGGTGCCCGAGGCCGAGCTCGCGGCCGTGCGAGACGAAGTGCCCCGCCGGATGCAGGCGGTGGCCTCGCTGCGGGTACCCCTGCTGGTGGAGGCCGGCGTCGGGCGCTCCTGGCGCGAGGCGCATTGAGGCGGCCGGCCGGCACGGGGGCGCGAGGACGGCGGGCCGGGCCCGCACGGGCCGGCGCTCGCCTGCCTTGCGAATGCGGGAGCCCCCGATGACGTCGAAGGGGGGCAGCAGAGAGGGCGGGCCCGCCGGCGGCGGTCCCGAGAGCGAGGACATGAGCGCCCCGCAGCTTCGGGAGTCGCGAGCCAGCGTGCCGCCGGATCCGGTGGGTGAGGACACGATTGCCCGGGCGCGGGCCGGGGATCACGAGGCATTCCGCGTGCTCGTCGAACGTCATCAAGGCCGGCTCTTCCGACTGGCGGCACGCGTGCTTCGAGACGAGGACCTGGCGCGCGACGCTGTGCAGGATGCCTTCCTCAAGGCCTACGTCTCCCTGCGGCGCTTCGAGGGACGCTCGAGCCTCTACACCTGGCTCTATCGGCTCACGCTCAACGTCTGCCTCGACATGCGCCGGCGCAGCAAATCCGATCGCACGGTGGAATGGCCGGAAGCACAGAACGCCGACGGACTGCCCGGCGCCGAGCCCGTGCCCGCGAGCGGGACGGAGCCGCCTCCCGCCGGCCCGGATACGGAGCTCGAGCGGTCGGAGATTCGCCTGCGCGTGGGCCAGGCCATCGAGGAGCTGCCGCCCGAGGCGCGGGAGACGCTGATCCTGCGAGAGGTGGATGGCCTCAGCTACACGGAGATCGCCGAGACGCTCGGCATCCCGAAGGGGACGGTGATGAGTCGATTGCATTACGCCCGAAGGCGCGTCCAGAAGCTTCTCCGTGCCTCGGGGATCACGTCAGCAGAGGGCCTACCGGCGAGCGCGCCGGAGGACGCAGCGCCGCAGGAGGGTGGAGCGTGACGGCCTGCCAGCGATGGGAGGATCGTCTCGAGGCCTATCACGATGGCGAGCTGTCGGGTCTTTCGCGCTGGCGTGTGGCGCGTCATCTCGGCGCCTGCCCCCGCTGCCGTTCGGAGGTCGAGGGCCTTCGCGCCATCGCCGGGCTGATGCGGGAGCAGGAGGCGACTGCGCCGCCCGCGCCCGACCTGTGGGCAGCGATCTCGGCACGGCTGCCCGCGATCGACGCAGCGCTCGCACAGCGCGAGGCGCCCGCGGAGCGGCAGCGCTCGCTGCGCGAACGCCGGGGCTGGGCCGCGCTGCTCGGCCCG
>CAYOIG010000508.1:0-6823 GCA_964403915.1 uncultured Myxococcaceae bacterium | reverse complement strand
GCCAGCACGACGACCTTCGCCCTCACGCGGAAGGCGTGGGAGAGGCGCCCGCTGAACGGCGCCACGAAGCGGCCCGCGACGCCGGTGGCATGCCCGCCGTCGGTCAGCACCTGCTGCACCCGAGCCGACGTGAGCACGCGCGCGCCAGCGCGAATGGCAGCGGGCACGCAGCACAGATCCATCGATTGCTTGGCGCGGCTGCGGCAACCGGTGAAGCACTCGCCGCTGCCCCGGCAGCCGCGAACGTTGCGCGCGATGGGCTCGCTCGAATAGCCGAGGGCGTCGCACGCACGCTTGAAGAGCAGGTTCCGTGCTCCCTGAACGTTCTCGGGCGTCCGCGCGACACCCGCGAAGGCCGCCACGGCGTCGTAGTGCGGATCGAGATCGGCGCGGCCCGAGTGCGCGAGCGCGTAGTCATTGCACCAGGCGGCGAGCGTCTTCTCCGGCGAGCGAACGCAGATCGCGGAGTTGACGAGCGAGCCGCCACCGAGACAGATGGCCTGCATGGTCGGCATCACGTAGCCACGCGTGGTTCGCAGCCCGCCCTCGCGCATCGTGCGCGTCATCGAGCGGCTGCCCTCGAGCTCGAAATCGTCCGGTGTGAACGGCGGGCCCTCCTCGAGCAGCACCACACTCCGGCCCGCTTCGGCCAGCTCCTTCGCCACCACCGCACCGCCGGGGCCGGAGCCGACGACGACGACGTCGCAGCTCTCCTCCACGTCGCGATCGTATTGCGCGAAGACGCGAACCTCGCCCGTCGTCCCGGCCGGAATCATGCGCGCGGCGCCTCCGCGTAGGCCGGATGCAGCGGCCCGTCGAGATCGAGAGGGCTGCCGTCACTGGGCGCCGTCAGATCGCTCCGCCGCCAGCGAATCGACTCCGGCCCCTCGCCGATGGCCGGATACAGGAGATCGGCCTCCGCAACGGGCGTCGGGATGTCGTAGGGCGCAAGGCGCAGCGCGCGCAGGACGGCCGGTGAAGCGAAGTAGCCCATCGTGAGGATCGCGCGCAGACTCGTGAAGACGAGCCGCATCGGAAACAGGTTCGCCCTGCGCCAGCGCTCGAGCACGGCCACGCGCTGCTCGGGCGACAGCGAGGAGAAGCGGCGCATGCCACCCCGGCCAGGCGCACGGACGAAGAAGCTCGCGTGCTCGAAGAGCAGGAACAGGCAGCGCATCAGGAAGGCCATCTTCGGCGGCACGTCGCCCAGATAGCGGTCGACGTAGTCCGGCACGCCGGCGTCGACGCCCGAGGGCTCGATCGCCCCGCCGCGCGGGAAGAGCGCATCGGCTGCGGCCGAGAGGAAGGCCACCTCGTTTCGCCACAGACGCGCCGGACGCAGGGCCGGCGTCGGATAGCCGAGCGCGATGCGCGCCGCGGCGTATCCGAGGGCGAAACCGACGAGGATCCAGAGCAGCACGGGATCAGTCGCCTCCGCCGCCGTCTAGAGCAGGCCATCCCAGAACGCGAGCTCGTCCCGGTGCGGCCCGTCGGCGACCCCGCTCTCGGGTCCGAAGACCATGGTGGCCGCGCGCTGCGGATCGAACGCGGGCCAGCTGCCGTGCCCGGGGTCTCCCGACCGCGCGAAGGCGGTCCACGCATCCTGCATCGCGTGCGAGAGCTTCTCCACGGCGGGCCCCTCGCCCACGAAGGTCCGCAGGCCCGGCAGCGAGCCGGCGGTGCCGAAGACGAAGGGGATCTCGAGCGCGTGGCAGGAGCCGAGCACGCCATTCATCGCCGGGGACTTCCAGGTGAAGAGATATTTGTGCACGCTCGCGCCGCCCGAGACGGCGGACTTTCGCTCGGCGAGCCGGAGCGCCGGCACCCCGAAGAAGCGGTCGCCCTCGATCGCGAACCACAGATCGGCCGGCGAGGCCGCCAGCCCGGCGGCCCGCCGCGCCTCGCGGTAGATCGCAACGGCGCGCTCGGCGTGAACGCGGCCGTGCGCGTCGCGGCCCGGGACGTTGCGCTCGACGCGGCGCACGAGGGCCGCGTCGTCGAGCTCGCGGGCCTTCGGATCGCCGAGACCGAACAGGCGCCACTCGTCGGCGTTGGTGCCCACCAGCACCTGGACGTCTCGGCTCATGCCGGCGGCGAGGGCGTCGAGCGGAAGCTCGGGCAGCACGACGCCGTCGAGGGTCGGCTGGAAGGGGATGCCGCGAACCTGCGTCGCCATCTGCAGCAGCGCACGGCCCTGCGCTTCGAGGATCTTCTCCGCCGGCAGCGCACGCAGCCGCGGGACGTCGCCCGCCTCGAGACCGAGCTCCTTCATCAGCACCTCGGCCACGCGCGCGCCGGTCTCGAGAGGTGCCACGTTGTGGGAGGCCCCGCTCTGCAGGATCGCGCGGCGAAACAGGCCTCGTGCGCCGGGCGTTCCGAGCAGCGTACCGACGCTCATGCCACCGGCCGACTCGCCAAAGACCGTGACGTTGTCGGGATCGCCGCCGAAGCGGTCGATGCAGTCGCGCACCCAGGCGAGGGCTGCAATCTGGTCGAGCAGGCCGAAGTTGCCGATCGCACCGCCCTCTTCGTCGCCGAGGGCCGGCAGCGCGAGCCAGCCGAAGGCGCCGAGGCGGTAGTTGATGCTCACCAGCACGACGTCCCCGCGCTGCACGAAGCCCGGGCTGTCGTAAATGGGCTGAGAGCCCGCGCCGAAGATGAATCCTCCGCCATGGATCCACACCATCACCGGCCGCCGCCCGCCGTCGCAGGCCGGGGTCGTGACGCCGAGGGTGAGGCAATCCTCTTCATGCCGGCTGGGCGGGAGCCCCAGCAGCGCGCCCATCATGCTGCCGTTCTGGGGCGCAGCCGAGCCGTGCTCGAAGGCGGGCCGTACGCCGGCCCAGGGCTCCTCGCATGCGGGCGGACGCAGCCGCAGCGCGCCGGCGGGCGGCCGCGCAAAGGGGATGCCCCGGAAGACGAGCACGCCGTGCTCCTCGCGACCCTCGACCCGTCCCGAACGCGTCTCGACGATCCGTCCCACGGCAAGCTCCTGCTGGCGCGACTTCCCCGCAGCGCCCGCGGAGTGTAACAGGGGCGTCGGCGCCGGACGGACGCGACGCTACGGGCGAGCGGGCCCCGCGAGGCTGGCGATCTCGGCCTGGCGCGACTGCACCTTGCGGGCGTACACGCCCGTCGGCCGCTTGCCCTGCCCGAGGATCTCTTGCAGCCGGCCCGGGCCCACGTTGTAGGCGGCCAGCGAGAGCTCGAGGTCGCGGAAGGTCTCGTGCATCCGGGCCAGATAGGCCACGCCGATGCGGACGTTCTCCGCCGGATCGAGCAGCGTCGACTTGCCGCGCCACTCGATGCCGAGCTCGCGGGCCATGAGCTGGCCGGAGAACGGCTGCACCTGCATCAGCCCGAGGGCGCCCTGGGAGCTGCGGGCGGCCGGATTGAACCCACTCTCCACCTGCATCAGCGCCAGCAGCAGGGACGGCTCGAAGCCATGCTCCTGCTGCGCGCTGAAGATGGCGTCCGTCACCCGCTGGCGGTCGCGGCCTTCGAGGTTCGGCGCGCGATCCTCCAGGATCTGGTGCACCTGATCCCGGGTCGCCTCGCCGCCCTTCGGCAGTGAGCCGACGCGGGCATGGCTGCCATGTCCGACGGGCGTGCCCATCTGCTGCAGGGTCGAGCAGGCCGTCGTGAGCCAGAGCGTGGAGGCGGCCAGCGAAATGGCCGCGATTCGCGCGCAGGGATGGATCCCGTGATCGAGCATGCTTACCCCCCCGGAAGCCGGTTCGAGCGGAAGCCTAGGTGTAGCCCGGATGTGGATCTGTGACCACCGTCACAATTTGCACGGGTATTGCCGGATTCGTCGGCCGGTGAAGGCCCAATAGGGGCTCTACCCCCTCGGCTTTGCCGCCCGATGAGCCCCAGTTGCACATGCGCTGCCCATCGGTCGCCGGCGGCCGGAACCCAAGCCTCGTGGGCATCACTCCGAGAAGGGCCGATCCTTCCACCAGGGAAAGAAGGGGGGCATGTCCTGCGAGACACGCATGGGGAAGCGGGGCGCGCGCTTCTCGAGGAAGCTCGACACGCCCTCGTAGGCGTCCTTCGAGCGGCCCATGGCGAAGATGGCCTTCGAGTCGAGCCGGTGCGCGTCGATGGGGTGCTCGGCGCCGAGCATCCGCCAGAGCATCTGCCGCGAGAGGGCCACCGAGACGGCGCTCGTGTTCTCGGCGATCTCCTTGCCGAGCGCCTGCGCCGCGGGCAGCAGTGCCTCCGGCGACAGTACGCGCGAGACCAGCCGCCCGGCGAGGGCCTCCTCGGCGCTGAAGATCCTGCCGGTGGCGACCCATTCCATGGCCTGGCTGATGCCCACCACCCGGGGCAGGAACCAGCTGCTGGCCGCTTCCGGCACGATCCCACGCCGCGAAAAGACGAAGCCCATGCGCGCTGCGCTGCTCGCGAGGCGCACGTCCATGGGCAGGGTCATGGTGATGCCCACGCCCACCGCCGGACCGTTGAGGGCGGCGATCACGGGCTTCTTGCAGTCGAAGATGCGGAGCGTGACCTGTCCGCCCCCGTCCCGATGCTCGTCGATCGTCTCCTCGCGGCTGGCATCGAAGGTGCGGCCACCGCCGCCGAGGTCGGCGCCGGCGCAGAAAGCGCGGCCGGCACCCGTCACGACCACAGCACGCACCTCGTCATTGGCATCGATCTCGTCGAAGGCGGCGAGCAGCTCCGCCTGCATCCGGGTCGTGAAGGCGTTGAGGCGCTCCGGACGCTGGAGGGTGAGGGTGAGGACGCTGTCTTCGAGGTGGGTGGCGAGAGTCTGGTAGGTCATGGTTGCATCGTACCGTGGACGACTCGATCCGGCGGCAGCTCGAAGACTGGCTCGACGCGGCGGTGCGCCGCGTCAGCCCTCCCCTCACCTTCGCCGAGATCCGGAAGGCCGTGCAGGCGGTCTCTGCGCTCTACGTCGAGCGGCGCCCGAGCGCAGGGCTCGGCGCACGAACGAGCGAGAGCGAGGGCAAGCGCGCGGCCCTCTCGACCTACTACGCGCCGCTTCATTTCATCACGGCCCTGCACGCGGCGCAGGAGCTGCCGGAGGCGCTGCGGGCCGGCGTGCGCCGCGTCCACGATCTCGGCTGCGGCACGGGCGCGGCGGGCGCCGCGCTGGCTCTCGCGTGCCCGGGGCCGGTCGGCATCGAGGGCATCGATCGCTCGGGCTGGGCGCTGCGCGAGGCCCGTCATACGCACGCCGCCTTCGGGCTGCGGGGCCACACCCGGCGCGCTTCGGTGCCCGAGGCCCTGCCACGCCTTCGCAGTGGCGACGCCGTGGTGCTGGGATGGATGGCGAACGAGCTCGATCAGGCCGCGCGCGTGCGGCTCCTCGACTTCGTGGCCGAGGCGGCTGGCGCTGGCCATCCCCTGCTGCTGCTCGAGCCTCTCGCGCGCCGGATCGCGCCGTGGTGGCCCACCTGGGCAGCGCGCCTGGTGCCGCTCGGCGTGCGCGATCTCGCGCTGCACCTAGAGACCGATCTCCCGGAATGGATCGCGCGGCTCGACGCGGCCAGCGGTCTCGACCATTCGACGCTCGGCGTGCGGGCGCTGGTGGGGCCCGCCTGAGCGCACCTCAGCCGCGCTCCTCGATGCGCACTCCCGCGGCGAGCGCCGGCCGCAGGATCTCCGCGGCACCCGCCTCGCGCAGCGCGCGTTCGAGCGGGCCCGCGTCGTCGCCGGGCCAGAGCGCCACGATCGTCCCGCCCTGGCCCGCGCCCGCGAGCTTCGCCCCCGGCGATCCCGCCGCGAGCGCAGCCGCGATGAGGCGCTCGTTCGCCTCTCCCGAGCCCCCGAAATCGCGCTGGATGGCGTGGTTCTCGTTCATCGCCGCGCCGAGCCGCAGCCAATCGCCACGGAGCAGGGCAGACTTTCCCTCTGCGCCAAGGGCCGCCACGCGCGCGTAGCCTTCGACCACCGCTGGCTCTCCCGCGAGCCACCGCTCACGGATCGGCGCGTGCACGGCCGTCGAAGCGTGCGCAACGCCCGTCACCGCGAGCAAGAACGGCAGGCGCGGCACCCACGGCCCGAGATCCTCGACCGTCGCGAGCCGCGTCGATTCGGTCGCGTCGCCGTGCGCCTTGCCACGGAAATCGAGAAAGCGCAGACCGCCGAAGACCGCCATGTACTGATCGCCGAAGCCGCAAACGATGCCGAGCCCCTCGCGCTCGATGCGCCGCGCCGCTTCCGCCAGACGGTGACCGGCCAGCGAATCACCGCGCCACGCGACGAGCGCGTGCAGCAGCGCCACGACGAGGGCCGTCGAGCCCGCGAGGCCGCTGCGCAGCGGAATCTCGCTCTCGCAGGCGATTCGCGCGCGCGGGAGCGGGGCGCCGGCGAAGCGGAGAGCCGCGCGGCCGAGATCGAGCAGATCGCCGCGCAGCGCGAGATCGGCCTCCGAAGCGATCTGCGCCTCGATGCCTCCCGCTGCGAGCAGCGTCTGCGGGCCCTCCTCGAGCGTGACGCGCGCACGCAGCGGCACCGCGCACGAGACCTGGCAGCCGCCGTACTGGTCGGAGGGGTTCCCGATCAGATTGGCGCGACCGGGAGCGGAGACGACGAGGCGACGGATGGCCTTCCCCCTATTCGAACCATTCTACCGGGTCCGCGTCTGCGCACGGTCCGTAGGGCCGGCAGACCGAGAGGCCGCACGCGGATCGCGGACGGTCAGCTCGTGAGCGTGATCCGCGCGTGCCCCGCGGCGCCCAGGCGCAGGCGCACGCTGAAGCGGCCGCCCGGCTCGGTCGTGACGCGCGCTTCGACCGCCTCGCCGGGCGCCCAGGCGCGGGCCGAGGGGGTGGCCGCCGCACAGCCGTCGATC
>CAYOIG010000507.1:0-3668 GCA_964403915.1 uncultured Myxococcaceae bacterium | reverse complement strand
TTGCTGTTTTCCCTTCTGCATCCTCTCTGCGAGATCGCGCGCCTTCTCGGGCTCGAGGAAGACGAAGGCGATGGGCTCCGCCGGAAGGCTCTCGAGCTCGACGACGGCCTTGCTGCCGGCACAGGCCGCCGCCAGCAGCAGCGCGGGAGCGAGCGCGCCGAGACGCCGCTTCACGCCGGCAGCTCGCGCAGCGGGTGACCCCGGAAGGCGCCAGCACCCGGACTCCGCCGGTAGAGAGCACGCTCTTCACGGCGCACCACTCCGTCGACCACGGCCACCACGATGTGGTCTGCGAACGGGAACGGGAAGTCGGGCTGGGACGCGAACCCGAGATCGACCGAGGAGAAGTAAGCGCGCGCGCCCACGTGGCTGTGGTAGACCGCGGTGATGTGCTCCCCCAGCGCGTTCGCCTCCTCCTCGATGTGCGCATACTCGAGGGGATCGATGTGGAACGCGACGCGCCCGTCGCAGGGGTAGGAAGCAGGCGCCGCCCGGTGCAGGGCGGTCATGTCGTTGAGGCATCGGTGCAGGCGTCGGAAGCGCACGCGCTCGTCTCCGCTCAGCAGGCCGCAGCACTCTTCGGGGTAGCTGCTGCGCGCGTGCTGCTCGATCTCGTTCAGGATGAGGCAGGAGATCTCCACCGGCTCGAGCGCCGGATCGACCTCCACGCAGTCGCGCGTACTCCGGACGTCGTCTTCCAAGGCGCGGCGAGAGTAGCAGCAGGCCGCAGCGCCGCGCCGGGCGCCTTGGCCTCCCGGCTTGTCATCCGGGGAGAGGCGGAAGTACCGTCGCCCCGTGGACTGGCTCTCCATCCCCGCCCTCCCCGGCCGGCCGTTCACGCGGCTGTGCTCGATCCCGCGCGACCTCGATGAGGTCACTCGCGTGGCTCCCGAGGTGCCTTCGCGAGACATCGGCCTCAGTCACGGCGCCGTGCACCGCGTCTGGCTGGCCATCGAAGCGCTCTACCGGACGGGGCTGTATCCGGCGGTGCAGGTCTGCATCCGGCGTCACGGTGAGATCGTTCTCCACCGCGCACTCGGCCATGCGCGCGGCAATGCCCCCGGCGCTTCCCCCTCCGGCGAGAAGGTGCCGGCCACGCCGGCGACGCCCTTCCTGCTCTACTCGGCCTCGAAGGCCATCACGGCGATGGTCATCCACAAGCTCGACGAGCGACGGCTCCTCCACATCGACGATCGGGTGAGCGACTACATTCCGGAGTTCGCGGCCCACGGCAAGGACTGGATCACGCTGCGCCACGTCCTCGCTCATCGTGCAGGGATTCCGAACCTCCCCCCCGACGCCATGAATCTCGATCTGCTGGAGCGTCCCGAACAGGTGGTGGAGATCCTCGCCGACGAGAAGCCCGTCTCGCGGCCGGGCCAGCGTCTCGCCTATCACGCCGTCACCGGTGGCTTCGTGCTGGGCGAGGTCGTTCGGCGCGCCACCGGGCAGGATATCCGGACGGTGCTCCGCAAGGAGATCCTCGATCCGCTGGGGCTGCGCTGGCTGAGCTACGGCGTCGACCCCGAGCAGGTGCACGATGTGGCCGAGGACGCGATCACCGGCCTCCCCGTGCCGCTCCCGATCGCCGCGCTGCTGCGTCGCGCGCTGGGCGCACCCATCGAGCGGGTGGTCGCACTGGCCAACGATCCGCGCTTCCGGACCGGCATCATCCCGGCGGCCAACGTCGTCAGCACGGCCGAGGATCTCTGCGCCTTCTACCAATGCCTGCTCGACTTGGGTGAGCTGGACGGGCGGCGGGCGTTCGAGCCGCGGACGGTGCGCCGTGCCACGGCCGAGCAGGCCTACTGGGAGTTCGACCTCACGCTCGGCCTTCCCCTCCGCTACAGCCACGGCTTCATGCTCGGCGGCGAGCTGATGAGCCTGTTCGGGCCGGATACCCCGCACGCGTTTGGCCACATCGGCTTCACGAACATCTTCGGCTGGGCCGACCCGGAGCGGCGCCTGGCCGTGGCCCTGCTCACCAGCGGCAAGCCGGTCCTCAACCTCGAGATCCTCCGGCTGCTCCGACTCATCCTCGCCATCAACGAAGCCTTCCCCCGCGTCGATCCCCGGCGGCCGTGACGCGATTTTTTCGCCCGCGGCCGGCGCGATGGGGTACAACTGCGCCCGTGCCGAAGCGGGCCGAGGGCCCGTCTCAGAAGGGGGGAAGCATGCTCTCGTTCGGGCTCTCTCGGCTGGCCGTCGCGGCTGGCCTCGTCAGCTTGCTCGCTGTCGCCGCGCCCGGCGCTCTCGCCGAGACGGCGTGGGATCAGAAGGCCGTGACGGACCTCGCCACGAAGATGGCGAAGTCGGTCAAGGATCTGAACCTCACCGTCAAGAAGAACCCGGAAGCCCAGGCGGGGTCGCCGCAGCGGCGCGCGCAGTACAACGCGCGCGAGAGCCTGCGGCTGATGGTGAACGTCTCGCAGCGCCTCGCGTCGCAGCTCCAGTCGGGAGAAGACAAGGACGCAACGCTCGGCACCTTCAAGCGCTTCCAGTCGCTCCGGCGCGATGCCGAGGACGAGGGCCGCAAGGGCAACATTCCCGCACCGACCCTGGAGAAGCTCGTCAGCGCGCAGGCCCTCATGGATCAGCTCGCCCCCTACTACGAGGACGCCCCCGCAGCGGCCGCACCGGCGCCCGCGACGACACCGTAGCGCGTCAGGTGAACGACATTCGCGCGCCCCTGCCGGCGCAGCGCGCGGCGCCCCTTGCCGCCGTGCGCTGGGCGACGGTCGCGACGCTCGTGGTCTGCGCCGTTCTCTCGTGGCTGCACGCCCGTGACGCGAGCGCCCTGCCGCCGGCCCTGGCTCCCCTCGCAACACCGGTCGCGACCGCACTGGCGGTGGGCATCATCCTGGCGCGCCAAATGGCGCAGCGCGCGCAGGCGCCGACCACGCGTCTGCGCGCCCTGCTGGCGACCTACCTGCTCTGCGCAGCCCTCGGCGGCTTCGGGCTCTTCCTCGCCGTCTCGGGCGACGATGGAAGCCGCGGCGCGCTCTTCGCTCTCGGTGGCGCGATCTTCGCCGTCGGCACGCCGCCCGGCTTCGGACGACCTGCCTAGTGGCGCGTCTGATGCTCGCGAAGCCGGTCGTCGAGCAGCTCGAAGTAGAGCAGCACCAGCACGTGACGAACCTCGAGCGGCAGGGCCGCCACGAAGCTCCGGGCCGCCTCCGGCGAGCCCAGCTCGAGCAGCTTCTTCACGGCGCAGTGGACCTCCGCGAGGCGCGTCTCGACGATCCGCTGCAGCGTCGGCCCGTCCTGACCGAAGGCATCCTCGATCATCGGCGTCTCGAAGAGCAGGTGGATGCCCCGCTCTCCCATCTCGAGAAGCTGCAGAGGGGTCATGGATCTCCTCCCGGCGTCCCCTTCTGGGTCGGCCAGACCTCCTTGCAGGTTGAGTTGCCGTGAGCCCGGGCGAGGTTCGGAGACGCGGCGGCGTCGTCGCGGCCCGGCGCGGCGGCGTTCGCGCCTCGCCAGATTTCTACGAGGACGACTCCGATCGTGGGGCCCTGCTCGCGGCCCTGTAGGCGTGGCCGCTACCGTGGCACGCCATGTGGCTCCGGCTCGAAGGCATCGCGCGGCACATCGGCGACCGCACGCTCTTCGCGGACGTGTCTCTCGACGTGCGCCCGGGTGACCGCATCGGCCTCGTCGGCCCGAAT
>CAYOIG010000506.1:0-1764 GCA_964403915.1 uncultured Myxococcaceae bacterium | reverse complement strand
CCGAGCGGGCGCGTCTCTCCCTGCCAGTCCGCGAGCTCGATGCCGGCCAGACGCGTGGAAGTTCGCAGGATCGCTCTCCCATTGGCGCGGTCTCGAGGCCCCGCGCCCCGAGAACCGAGACTATCTCGCGGCCGCGAGCCTGCCGCTCGTGCTCGTCGGACGGAGCCTCGCCGAGTGCGCGCCGACTCCGACCCACGAGCTGCCCGAGTACGTCGAGCGTCGGACCCGCCTGGCGGGCCATTCCGAGGCGCGTGTGGCGGGGCGCGGCGGCCTGTGGGAGCCTCGGCGCGCATGCCGAAGCCGCTGCGGCGCCTCGCATTGCAGTGTCTCCTCCCGGCGATCATCGGCATCGCAACCGGCGCGGGCGTCGCCGGCCTCAGCTTCCTCGCGGAAGGGCTCGCGCTCGGCACACTGGCGCGGCTGCCGGGCTTCCTGCCCGCGCTCTTCTCTCCGCTCGCGCTGCTGGCGACGCTCGCAGTGACCCGCTTCGTGACGCGCGTGAGAACGCCGGCCACGGCGGAGCTCTACATCGAGACGTTCCACGAGCCGGGCGCGCGCATCCCGCTGCGCCAGCTTCCCGGCCGCCTGCTCGCCGCGTGCACGACGGTGGGCTTCGGCGGCTCGCAGGGGATGGAGTCGCCGTCGGCGCTGCTCGGCGCGGCGCTCGGAGACGTTCTCGGCCATCTGCGGCGGCTCGGCCTCGAGGCGAACGAGCAGCGCTCGCTGCTCGTCGCGGGCGCCAGCGCCGGCATCGCAGCGGTCTTCTCGTCCCCCGGCGTCGGCATGCTCTACGGGATGGAGGTTCCGTTCCGGCGCGACGTCGATGCGCCGCGTCTGGTGCCGGCCGGCGTCGCGGCAGGGGCAGCCTACGCCACGCGCGCCGCGCTCGTGGGGCCGAGCGATCTTGTCGTGCTGGGCGCCGCGCCGACCGTCGATCTCGCGTTCGCAGGTGGCGCTCTCGCCGTCGCCGTCTCGGCCGGCATCGCGGCGTGGCTCTTCGCGACGCTCGACGGCCGGCTGCGCACACTCGCGCAGCAGATCACTCCGCTCGGAAGGGCGATCGGCGGGGGGCTTGCGCTCGCAGCGCTCGCCGCGGCCGGCTACGCCCTCACCGGCCGCTGGATCACCTTCGGCCCGGGCTACGTGGCGGCCGGCTGGCTCTTCTCCGGCGCCAGCGCCGCGGGGCTTCTCGCGCTCGTCCTGCTCGTTCGGAGCGCCGGCACCCTCGTCTGCGTCTACGGCGGCGGTGGCGGCGGCGTCTTCACGTCGCTCGCGTGCACGGGAGCGTTCGTCGGACAGATCGTGTCAGGGCTTCTCGGGCGGAGCGATCCCGCCTACGCGCTTCTCGGGGCCGCCTGCGTCCTCGGAGCCGGCTACCACATTCCGCTCGCCGGCATGCTCTACGTCGCGGAGGCCGGCGGTGGCGTCGGCTTCACGCTGCTCGGGGTCGTCGCCGTCGCCATTGCGCAGTCGATCGCCGGTGATGCCTCGGTCTCGGACGCACAGCACGAGACGCGCGACGCGGCATGAGCGCGGCGGCCAGGAGCGGCGAAATCGTGCCGCCGCCCCGCGGCCCCCGATCTCCCGCATCTCGCCCACCCGGGCCGCAGCGGCTATCTCCTCGGGCATGACGCTGCGCTCCCGTTCCCTCTCGTACCGCGCCGCCTTCGCCCGGGCCCTGCTCGTGGCGGCGGGGCTGTCCGTCTTTCCCGGCTGCGCCTCCTTCGGCAGCCTGATGGAGGCTCCCGAGGTTTCCGTCGTGAA
>CAYOIG010000505.1:0-2195 GCA_964403915.1 uncultured Myxococcaceae bacterium | reverse complement strand
TCGCGCTCGCGCTCGCTCTCGCGGTTGGGGCTGCGGCCCCGGCCCGGGCCGGCGGTGAAGCCTTGAAGCGCGCCGTCAGCAACATCGTCTGTGCGCCGTTCGATCTCGCGCTCGCGCCGGCGGTGGCGGGCACGACGATGGTCAGCAATCTCAAGAACGTCGGCGACTCGACAGCCGTGCGATATTTCTACCCGCCCTTCGGCTACCTCTGGCTGACGGGTGTGCAGGTCGGTGCGTCCGTGCTGCGCGGTATCTCGGGCGGGCTCGAGCTGCTGCCGGGTCTCATCCTGCTGCCCTTCGACGCAGAGATGCAGCCCCTCTTCGGTCCCGCGGAGAAGGGCGAGGCCTACGTCGACCAGGACACGCCGCCCTTCCACTTCAAGATCGGCATCGACTACACGACGCCGCCTTCCTAGGCCGCGCGGCCGGCCACGAACCCCTCCACCCGGTGAACGAGGCCGTCCACGTCGTCCGGGTGGATGGCAATCGCCTCGCGCACGCCGCGAAGCCACGTGCGCTGGCGGCGCGCGAAACGCCGCGTGTCGCGCTGCATCGATTCGAGGGCGCTCGCCAGCGTGTCGCGGCCTTCCGCCACGGGGATCACGTGGCGATAGCCGATCGCCTGCAGCGGCCGTAGCTGCGACGAGAAGCCGCGCGCCAGCAGGTCGCGCACCTCACGCAGCAGCCCGCGCTCGATCATCTCGGCGCAGCGTGCGTCGGTGCGGGCGTCGAGCGCCTCGACACCCGGATCGAGTGCGAGGTGCAGCACGCGGTAGGGCCGATCCGCGAAGCCATGGGCTCCGCGCAGCGCCGAGGCGCAGACGCCGTCCTTCATGCCCAGCTCGAGCGCACGGATGATTCGCCGCAGATCGTTGGGATGGATGCGCGCCGCGGCCTCCGGGTCGATCTCGAGAAGACGCCGATGGAGCCTGCCCGGATCTCCCTTGGCCACCGCGTCCGCGTGGTCTCGTTCGAGCCGCTCGCGCAGATTGCGGTCGGCGCCGCCGCCGTCCACCAGGCCGTCGAGAAAGGCGCGGATGTAGAGGCCCGTGCCGCCGACGAGGAGCACGATGCGCCCCCGGGCATGGATGCCCGCCGCCGCGGCGCGAGCCTCGCACGCGTAGCGGCCGGCGTTGTACTCGACGTCGGGCGGAACGACGTCGATGAGGTGGTGCGCAACGCGGCCGCGTTCGGCCAGCGAGGGCTTCGCCGTCCCGATGTCGAGGTAGCGATAGACCTGCATCGAGTCGGCGCTCACGATCTCGCAATCGAAGCGCTCCGCGAGCTGCAGCGCAGCCGCGGTCTTGCCCGAGGCCGTGGGCCCCGTGAGGACGACGACGGGCGGGAGAGCATCGGGAGGGAGGGGGGGCACGCGGCGCACGGTAGCGCGAGGCGCCGCCTACCTCCGGCCGAAGCGCCGCTCGATCTCGGCCAGATCGATCGGCACCGCCACGGGGCGGCCGTGGGGGCAGCAAGGGGCGAAGGGAATCGCATCGAGGGCCTCGAGCAGCGCGCGCTGCTCGCGCGGATCGAGCGCGTCCCCTTTTCGCCGCGCCGCATGGCAGGCGAGCGTGGCGAGCAGGCGGTCGGCGAGCGGCAGCGAGCGGACGCCGGGCGTCGCAACGCTGCCCTCGCGCTGGGCGGCCAGCAGCTCCTCCGCAAGACCCCGCACCGCATCGCCGGGATCCGTGCCTGCGAGCAGCGAGGGGATGGCCCGCACCGCCACCGTCGCCTCACCGAAGGGCTCGATCTCGAAGCCGAGCGCGAGCGTCGCGTCGGCCTGCGCGACCAGCGCCGCATGCGCACCCGGACCAAGATCGACGGTCGCCGGGAGGAGCAGCGCCTGCCGCGCGACGGAGCCGGCCTGCCAGGCTGCCCGAAGCCGCTCGTAGAGCACCCGCTCGTGCGCCGCATGCTGGTCGATCAGCAGCAGGGCCTGCGGGGCCTCGGCGAGCAGATAGGTGCACTGGAGCTGGCCGAGGAGCCGCAGCTCGGAGAAGCGCAGGCCCGGCTGCTCCCCCGGCAGGGCGAGCGCACCCTGGGCAGGCGTCTCGTGCGCCGCGGCGCTCCCGTCCGGCGGCGGCGCCGGGGAGCGCTCCGCGAGCACCCAGTCGGACGGCGCGCTCTCGGCCGCGCGATCGGCGGCCACGAGCGGGCGCCAGCCTCCTCCCTGCGCAGCCGTCCCGGCGAGCCAG
>CAYOIG010000504.1:0-2101 GCA_964403915.1 uncultured Myxococcaceae bacterium | reverse complement strand
AAAGACACAGACCGGAGGATCGAGCCCCGGCCGCGTGAACAGCTCCACCACCTGCGCGACGCCGCGCGCGTCGAGGGTCGACTCGCGCGCAACGGCCGCCTGCCCGTCCCGCTCCCAGCGCGGATCGCAGTCGGCCATCAGATCTTCCGTGAGCGCCTTCACCCGAGAGCGGTCGCAGAGATTCCGGCCCTCCAGCACGGCGTGATCCGCGCCGCGGCCGAGGGGCTCGTAGACGTTCATCGTGAGCGCGTCGGCGCCGCGTACGCGATGGAAGGCCTCGTAGAGCGTCTCGACCCGCTGCGAGACGAAGCTCTCGGTCCGCACTTGCTGGCCCTGCGGTGAGACCAGCTCGCGCTTCTCGCGCAGGTAGTAGCTCGGGTTCACCACGTCATGATGGCCGCACCATGTGCCCGTGCCGAGGGTCGTATGGCTCGGCCAGGTGATGGACGGAAAGTTCACGATCTGTCCGCTCGCCAGCACGGCCGCTCGCGCTCGTAGTCTGCGCAGGTTGGGAAGCGCAGCCGGATCGCGCGCCAGCCGATCCTCCAGCTCGGTCTGCGAGAGGCCGTCGAGGAGGAAGATGTAGAGCCGCTCGGCGGGCGCCCGGTTCTCGTCGAGCAGCCCGGCGAGCACCCGCCCGTCCTGTCGCAGCAGCAGCACGTCGGGCGCGACGCCGCGCTCGCTGGCGGTGCGGCCCGTGGCGTCCTCGCCGTCGATGCGGGGGAAGCCGAGGGCTGCGAGCGCCGTGGGCACGATGTCCACCTCCCGCACGGCGAGCTCATGGACGCCGGGCCGTACCCGGGGGCCCACCAGCCAGAGCGGAGCGCGCGCCTGTCGCACGTGCAGCGCGCCGTGGGTGCCGTGCTGGATCCCCTGCGTCCAGTCGCAGGGCGAGACCACGAGATCCGGAGCGTTGGGCGAGTCGAAGAGCTGCGCGATGCGCTCGTAGCCGAAGGGATAGCTCTGCTGCGCGGGGCGGATGAAGCGGCGCGAAGGATCGTCGGCCGAGAAGCCCGAGGCCTCGGCCGCCGCCTTCTCTTCCGCCACGCTGCGAAGGCACGCCGGATCCTGATTGGCGATCGGATTCTCGCCCACGACCTCGAGCAGCTCGAACTCGAGGCCCCCGCCCTCGCGGACCACGCGCCGGAAACGCACCAGGCCGCGCCGCGACCAGACCTCATAGGCGCCGGCGCGATCGTCCGCAGCGCCACGCCACGTGATCACCAGATCCACCTGCTCCCGCACCTCGGGGTCGGTGAGCAGCGCGAGGATGGCGCGGTTCCCCGATTCCTCCTGCTGCGGATCGAGGCCCTGTCCGCCCGGACGCTCGGGACCGAACGGGCGGGAAGCGGCCGCTTTCGGAGCGTTCATCGACGTCATGACGCTGCAGCCTATCACGCCGCCCTTCTCCGTCGCGGGCTCCAGGAGCTCTCCGACTTGCGGGAGGGCCGCAGCCAGCCCATCGGCCCGTCCACCCGGGTGTTGTAGGCTGCGGTCGGCGTCGCATGCGACCCGGAGAGGAGACGCAACCCTGGCCCGCTGGCGCAACACGACACGCATCCACACCGCCCTCTACCGCGCGACGGGTGGCCTGCTCGGGCACTGGCTCGGCCCGGTTCGCGCCCTGCTCCTCACGACGGTCGGCCGCAAGTCGGGAGAGCCGCGAACGCTCCCCCTCGCCTACGTCCCCGATGGCGAGAGTTTCGTGGTGGTGGCCTCGAACGGCGGTCAGGAGCACGACCCGCTCTGGTGGCGGAACCTCCAGCATCGCCCGCAGGCCGAGGTGCAGGTCGGGCGCGCGCGCTTCTCCGCACGGGCGCACCGCGCCGAGGGCGCCGAGCGGGCGCGTCTGTGGCCCCTTCTCGTAGCCGCAAATCCGATCTGGGGTGCCTACGAGAAGAAGACACGGCGCGAGATCCCAGTGGTCGTGCTGCGACGGGCGCCGTAGGGCGGCCCGCGCGCCGATCACGGATCAGCATCGGGTAAAGCGGCCTTCAGAAGCGATAGCCGACCCCGAGCAGGGCGCCGTAGAAGATGGCCTGATCGACGTTCGCGTGACTGAAGCCGATCGCGCGCCAGTTGAATGCCAGGATCCAGTCGT
>CAYOIG010000503.1:0-1584 GCA_964403915.1 uncultured Myxococcaceae bacterium | reverse complement strand
TGAACTTCTTCGACGACGACATCCGCGAGGGCGCCCGCGCGATCCTGGAGAAGCGCGAGCCGATCTTCCCGTCGACGCGGCGCTAGCCGCGCATCCGAGCAGTTTTCCGATCGGAGATATCCCGCCGATCAGAGTATACTTCCGCTGCGAAGGAGCGAACGCGATGACCGATCTCGAGCGACGGGTGCGCGAGCTCGAAGACCGCGAGCAGATCCGCGAGCTCACCGCCCGCTACTGCCACTGCGTGGCGGCCGCCGATGCGCCCGGGATCGTGGCTCTGTTCTGCGACGACGGCTCGTTCGCCATGGGCCCGCGCACGGTGAAGGGCCGCGCGGAGCTCGAGAAGTTCTACACCGCGGTCGCCGGACAGCCGCCGCTGCCGTTCATCCAGAATCACGTGATCGACGAGCTCCGCGGGGACGAGGCTCGGGGACGCTGCTCGGTCGAGATCCGCATGGTGCAGAACGGCGAATCCGTCACGGCGGCGGGCTGGTACGACGACCGTTACCGGCGGACCGGGGAGGGCTGGCGGTTCGCGGCGCGGAACTTCCACGTCTTCCACATGGTGCCCCTGCGCAAGGGCTGGGCGTGATGCGATGAGCTCTCCGCCGGTGGTCTCCGGGTATCGCGAGGAAGAGATTCAGGTCGGCGACGCCTGCCTGGTGACGCTGCGCGGCGGCTCCGGCAGGCCGCTGCTCGTGCTGCACGACGAGCTCGGCTTCCCGGGCTGGTGCGAGTGGAACCGGCAGATCGCCACTCGGCGGGAGCTCGTCATCCCGCTCCAGCCGGGCTTCGGACGGTCGGAGCGCATCGACTGGATCCGCGACTACCGCGACCTCGCGGCCTTCTACGGCCGCATGGTCCGCGAGCTCGGTCTCGCGCCGGTCGACGTGATCGGGTTCTCGGCGGGCGGGTACATCGCTGCGGAGATGGCGGCCGCGAACCGCGAGCAGCTCGGCAAGCTCGTGCTCGTGGCGCCGCTCGGCATCAAGCCGGACGAGGGAGAGATCTTCGACTTCCTCGCAGTCACCATGCGCAGCCACCTGCGCGCCACGGTCGCAGACACGAGCACGCCGGAGTTCGGCGCCATCTATGGCGGCGAGATGACCCCCCGGCAGTTCGAGCTCTTCGAGGATGCACGCGCAGAGACGGCGCGGCTGGGCTGGGAGCCGTTCATGCACAGCCCGAGCCTCCCGCAGCGCCTGGAGGCCGTGCCCGAGCGCCCGACGTTGATCGTGTGGGGCTCGAGCGATCGCGTGCTCCCGCGCAGCGCGGTCGAGCGCTACGAGCGTAGTCTCAGAGGCTCGCGGCTCGTCGAGATCCCCGGAGTCGGCCACCGCCCCGAGATCGAGGCGCTCGATGAGTTCGTGAAGCGGGTCGAGGATTTCCTCGGGGACTGAGGCGCAGCGCGGAGACGAGATGCAGATCGCCTATTTCACCGAACGGCCGTATCGCCACCTTGCCGAGGAGCGGGTGCTCGAGAACCGGGCGTACTTCGCCGTTTCGAACCAGTACTTCGATCCCGAGCGCGCTGCCGTGGACTACAACTACTACCTGGACGAGTACTGCTACGCGGAGGAGCTC
>CAYOIG010000502.1:0-4702 GCA_964403915.1 uncultured Myxococcaceae bacterium | reverse complement strand
TGAGCGTCGCGACCATCAGGCCACCGACACCAAACTGCGACGAGATCGGCGCGAGCAGAACGACGAACGCGGCCGTCGGCCCCGAGACCTGGAAGCGCGAGCCACCGAGCAGGGCGATGGCGCCGCCGCCGATGATGGCCGTGTAGAGCCCGTGCTGCGGCGGCACTCCGCTCGCGATGGCGAGGGCCATGGCGAGTGGCAGCGCCACGATGCCCACGACCACCCCGGCCAGCAGATCTGCCCGCAGGTCGCCCCAGCCGTAGCCCGTGCGGAGCCGGTGGCGCAGCGCCGCCGCGGGTGTGGGCATCCCCTCGTCGAGGGTGGCGGCGTGGCGATGGGTACGCGGCATGGCTGCGAGACGCCTACCGTACGCAACGGCCGAGTCGCGCGCGAGAGCGCCCTTCGCGCCTCGTCTCAGGCGTCTTCGGGCCCGCGCAGCCGGGCGAGGACGGAGAGGTCTTCGAGCGTCGTGGTGTCCTGCACCGTCTCGCGGCCCGAGGCCACGTCGCGCAGCAGCCGCCGCATGATCTTGCCCGAGCGCGTCTTCGGCAGCGCGTCGGTGAAGCGCACCTCCGCGGGGCGGGCGAGCGCGCCGATCTCGCGCGAGACGTGGCTGCGCAGCGATTCGCCGAGCGCTGCATTCGCGTGCGCGCCGCTCTTGGGCGTGACGAAGGCCACGATCGCCGTGCCGGTCAGATCGTCGGGCCGGCCCACCACGGCGGCCTCGGCCACGGCGGGATGCGAGACGAGCGCGCTCTCGACTTCCATGGTGCCGATCCGGTGGCCGGAAACGTTCATCACGTCGTCCACCCGGCCCATCACCCAGAAGTAGCCGTCCTTGTCGCATTGCGCGCCGTCGCCGGTGAAATAGACGTTCTCGTAGCGGCTCCAGTACTGCTCGCGGTAGCGCGAAGGGTCGCCCCAGATGCCGCGCAGCATGCCGGGCCAGGGCTTCTGGAGCGTGAGGAAGCCTCCCTGCCCCGGCTTCACCGGGCTGCCCTCGGCGTCGAGCACGCGCGGCTCGATGCCGGGAAAGGGCAGCGTGCACGAGCCCGGCTTGGTGGCGACGGCACCGGGCAGCGGCGTGATCAGCACGCCACCGGTCTCGGTCTGCCACCAGGTGTCGACGATCGGGCAACGCTTCTTGCCGATCACGCGGTGGTACCACATCCACGCCTCGGGATTGATCGGCTCGCCCACCGTGCCGAGCAGGCGCAGCGACGAGAGATCGTGCCCGTTCGGGTGCTCGTCGCCCCAGCGGATGAAGGTACGGATCGCCGTGGGCGCCGTGTAGAGGATGCTGACGCGGTACTTCTCGATGATCGCCCAGAAGCGGTCGGGGCCGGGCTGGTTGGGCGCCCCCTCGTACATCACCGTGGTGGCGCCGTTCGCGAGCGGCCCGTAGAGCACGTAGGAATGGCCGGTGACCCAGCCCACGTCGGCCGTACACCAGAAGGTGTCGGTCTCCTTCAGGTCGAAGATCGCATGCGAGGTTGCTGCGACGTGCGTCAGGTAGCCGCCGGTCGTGTGCAGGATGCCCTTGGGCTTGCCCGTCGAGCCGCTGGTGTAGAGCACGAAGAGAGGATGCTCGGCGTCGAGCTTCGCCGGCTTCGAGTCGGCCGAGGCTTCTGCCATGAGGTCGTGCCACCACAGGTCGCGACCGGCCTTCATGGGCACCGGCTCGCCCGTGCGTCGCACGACGATCACGTGCTCGACGCCCCTCGCGCCGGCCACCGCCTCGTCGACCGCGTCCTTGAGCTCGATCACCTTGCCGCGGCGCCAGCCGCCGTCTGCGGTGATGACGAGCCTTGCGCCGAGATCGAGGATGCGGTCACGCAGGGCGTCGGCCGAGAAGCCGCCGAAGACGACGGTATGGATCGCACCGATGCGCGTGCAGGCGAGCATTGCGATGGCGATCTCGGGGATCATCGGCATGTAGATCGCGACGCGGTCGCCCTTCTTCACGCCCTGCCCGGCGAGAACGTTCGCGAACTTGCAGACCTCGCGGTGAAGGTCGCCGAAGGTCAGAACGCGGGAGTCGCCGGGCTCACCCTCCCAGATGAGGGCGGCCTTGTTGCGCCGCCAGGCGTTCTCTCCCTCGAGATGACGATCGAGACAGTTGTAGGAGACGTTGGTCTGTGCGCCGACGAACCACTTCGCGACGGGCGGCTTCCAGTCGAGGGCCTTCTTCCACGGCCGGAACCAGGAGACGTGCTCCTTCGCCATGCGCTCCCAGAAGCGCGCGGGGCTGCGCGCGGCGAGGCGCCGCAGCTCGGCCACCTTCTTCGGGCCCCAGTTCGCCTGCTTCGCGAACGAGGCGTCGGGCGTGAAGACGCGCTTCTCGCGCAAGAGGGATTCGATGTCGGCCATGGATACGTCCCCATCAGCTTCCGGCGACCCACGCCTCGACGTCCCGGGGACGCTTCGCGATCGCCGCAGTCAGGTTCTCGTGGCCGTCCGTCGTCACGAGCACGTCGTCTTCGATGCGGACGCCGATGCCCTGGAGTCTCGGGTCCGCCTTCTCGTCGGCCGCGCCCACGTACAGGCCCGGCTCCACCGTGAAGACCATGCCGGGCTCGAGCGCGCGCGGGCGTCCGTCCTGCGTGTAGGCCCCGACGTCGTGCACGTCGAGCCCGAGCCAGTGGCTGGTGCGGTGCATGTAGTAGGTCTTGTAGGCGCCGCTCTCGACGAGGCCATCGATCTCTCCGGCCAGCAGGCCCAGCGAAACCATGCCCTCGGTGAGCGTCCGGACCGCCGCGGCGTGCACGTCTTCGAGGGTCACGCCGGGCTTCGCGACGGCGAGCGCGGCCTCTTGCGCCGCGAGCACCACGTCGTAGATCGCACCGCCCGGTCCCTCGAAGTGCCCGCCCACCGGGTAGGTGCGCGTGACGTCGGAGGCGTAGCCCTCGAGCTCGCAGCCGGCGTCGATCAGGACGAGATCACCCTCGCGAAGGCGCGCGCGGTTCGAGACGTAGTGCAGCACCGTGGCATTGGCGCCGCCACCGACGATCGTGCCGTAGGCGGGCCCCGCGCTGCCCCGCTTGCGGAAGTGGTAGTCGAGCATGGCCTCGAGCTCGTACTCGAAACGACCCGCGCGCGCTCCGGGCGCCGTCGCGCGATGCGCCTCGCAGCTGATGGCCGACGCGCGGCGCAGGATCTCGATCTCGGCCGCGTCCTTGAACAGGCGCATCTCGTGCAGGATCGAGCGCGGATCGACGATCTCGGAGGGAGGCACGACTCCGGTTCGCGAGCGCAGCCGCATCTGGTCGAGGGTCTCGGTGAGCTTTGCATCGAGCGCCGAATCGCGGCCGAGCACGAAGAACAGGCGACGGGCTCCCTCCAGCAGCTTTGGCACCTGTCCGGGCAGCTCCTCGATGGGATGCGCCTCGGCGGCGCCGTGATCGCGCACCGCCCCTTCGACGCCCGGTCGGTAGCCGGTCCAGATCTCCGCGTCGCGCTGGCGCGGCTCGACGTAGAGCGTGAAAGCCGGCCCGCCGTCGGTGCGGAGCACGGCCGCGGCGTGAGGATGATCGAAGCCCGTGAGGTAGTGGAAGTCGCTGTCCTGGCGGAACGGATAGTGGGTGTCGGCGGAGCGCGTCGCGAGCCGGGCCCCGCACAGCAGCGCGACGGCGCCCGGGCCCATCTTCTCGAGGAATCGCCGCCGCCGCTCCGCGTACACGCTGAGAGCTTACCGAAGGCGGCCCCGGGGTCGAAGGCATCAGGGAACGTCAGCGCAGACCACCTCGACGCCGTCGCAGTAGGTTGCGCACAGCCGCGTGCCGCGGAGCACGCCGCTGTAATAGAGGCCTTTCCCCTGCTCGCGCGGGAGGTCCACCGCTGCGATGCGGGCGCCGTCGGGCGTGACCACGTGGACCCTGCCGCTCCAGCGCGTGAGGACGATGCGGCCATCGCGGGCAGGATGGATGTCCTGCACGAAGTCGTAGCCGGGAGCAAAGTCGGGGTCGAGCGTGATGCGGCGCGCTGCCGCGAGCGGTGCGCCCGGGGCGCCTGGGGCTAGCACGAGCAGCTCGAGCAGGGTGCCGTCACGCGCCGCCAGATAGCCTGTGCCGTCCGGGGCGAAGACCACGAACTGGATCTCGGGCTGCGCGATCCGTTCGAGTTCGTGGCCGCCTGCTGCGAGCCTCCGCGTCTGCGTCTGCGTCGTGCCCCCGTCCCGGGCGACGAGATCGAGCGTCACCCAGATCTCGCCTCGTCCGGGATCCCACGCGACGGTCTTGGGGGCCGCGACGAATCCCTCGGCTGCGCCGAGCGGATGCTCCGCGAGCAGCTCTCCCGCCGGCGTGAAGCGCACGACGGAGCCGGGACCGCCGCCGGCGGCGCCGTAGCGCGATGCGAGAAGCGAGCCGTCCGGCCCGGGTGCCAGCTCGTTGAGCCCCGGCCCGAGCGCTGTGAAGGCCGTGATGGCACCGGAATCCGGATCGACCGAGCCGGCGGGCCCGAAGAAGGTCGTGAAGTAGACACGGCCGAAGGCGGCCAGCACGTCCCAGACGCCGGAGCCACCCGGAACGTCGACCGCGAGAGGAGGCTCCATGCGTTCGCTGACGAGATCGAAACGCCCGATGTACTTCCTGCCATCGAAGGCGAGATCGGCCGAAGGGTCGCCCCCGGCCGCCTGCATCGCTGCCCAGAAGGCCGATTCGCCGAAGTAGAGCCGCTCGCCATCGGAGTCCCCGTACCAGGC
>CAYOIG010000501.1:0-8377 GCA_964403915.1 uncultured Myxococcaceae bacterium | reverse complement strand
CGCGACGTGGCGCCGACCGTTGCGCGCCTGCTCGGGATCGAGCCTCCCCGCGACGCCGAGGGCCACGTCATCGAAGCCGTCGCTGCGGCGGCCGGAGAGTCCGGGTCGTGAGGCGCGCGGCTGCGTTCGGGGTCGTGCTTGCGCTGCTCGCCATCGCCGTCTGGCTGGGGGGCCGCGGCGAGAAGGAGCCGCCCGCGTCGCCGCGCCCGCCGAATCTCTCGCGCTTCGATGCCGCCTTCGACCGTGAGCTCCTGCAGCTCGCGAGCGTGCCGGCCTTCGAGGCTCAGCTCGCGGGGCTGCCGCGCAGGGAGCTGCGGCAGGCGATTCAGAGTCTCGCCGCGAAGGGGATGCGGAGGATCTCCGACGAACGGCTGCAGGCGCGAACGCGGATCGTCGGTCGCATGCTGCAGAGCCTCGACATCGAGACGTGCAGCGCGATGGCGACGGGCAGGCAGAACGAGACCGTCCACGATGCCGCGGTCCTCGTACTCGACCCGGATTCGCTCGAAGAGTGGGTGACGCTGTCGTTCGACGCGGCCCAGGCCGAGCTCGAGAAGCGGCCTGCCTCGCGGCCGAGCCACCAGGAGCTGCAGCTCGCGCTGAAGGTGCTGTTTCAGCAGGTTCCGGAGGCCGACTCCGAGCGCCTGCGGCAGGCCCTCGCCAGCCTCGGCGAGCAGACTCCGGCCGAGGCGTGCTGGGCGGCGCGTACGACCTACGCTGCCGTGCCGGAGCTTCCCGCGCCCGTTGCGCGCGTACTCGAGCGGGAGCTCGCCGGGCCGTAGCGGAAGGATCCTTGCCCCGCCGGGCGGGGGAAGGTACTCAGCGGAATCCGCAGTCGGCGGTTGGGGGGAGCATGCAGGGACGCTCGCATGTCGGATTGGCCGCCGTGGCGGTAGCGCTGGCCGCCGCCTGCGGTGGTGGTGAGGAGACGGCCCCGGCAGCGGCTTCGGACCCGATCCGGATCGGCCACTACGCCTCGCTCACCGGCGACACTGCGACCTTCGGCCAGAGCACCGATCGCGGCATCCGGATGAAGATCGACGAGGTGAACGCGCAGGGGGGCGTGCTGGGACGGCGCCTCGAGCTCGTCACCGAGGACGATCGCTCGGTCACCGAAGAGGCGCGTACCACCGCGCAAAAGCTGCTGCAGCGGGACGAGGTGGTCGCGCTGCTCGGCGAGGTGGCCTCGTCCCGCTCGCTGGCTGCGGCGCCCGAGGCCCAGCGCGCCAGGGTGCCGATGATCAGCCCGGCCTCCACCAACCCGAAGGTGACCGAGGTCGGCGACTACGTCTTCCGCGCCTGCTTCATCGATCCCTTCCAGGGCGCGGTGATGGCGAAGTTCGCGCGCGAGACCCTCGGCGCCAGGAAGGTGGCCATCCTGCTCGACTTCAAGCAGGACTACTCCGTCGGCCTCGCGGACTACTTCCGCAAGACGTTCAAGGCGCAGGGCGGCGAGATCGTCGCCGACGAGCGCTACACGAGCGGTGACATCGAGTTTCGCGCGCAGCTCACCAAGATCCGCGGCACGCATCCCGACGCGATCTTCGTCCCCGGCTACTACACGGAAGCAGGCCTGATCGCGAAGCAGGCCCGCGAGCTCGGCATCGGGGTGCCGCTCCTCGGCGGCGACGGCTGGGATTCGACGAAGACCCTCGAGATCGGAGGCGCGGCCGTCGAGGGGAACTTCTTCTCGAACCACTACGCGGCCGACTCCGACAGCCCGCTGGTACAAGCGTTCGTGAAGAAGTACCGCGAGCAGCATGGTGAGGTTCCGGACGCGATGGCCGTGCTCGGCTACGACGCGGCCGGCATCCTGGTCGACGCCCTCGGACGCGCAGGCACGACCGAAGGGCCCAGGCTGCGCGACGCCATCGCCGCCACGAAGGCCTACCCCGGCGTCTCGGGCACGATCAGCATGGATGCGCAGCGCAACGCGCGGAAGGATGCCGTCGTGATCGAGATCAAGGACGGCGCCTTCCGCTACAAGCAGACCGTTCCGGCCTTCTGACGGAGCGCGGCCCTGGACAATCTGCTCCAGCAGCTGGTGAACGGGGTCGCGTGGGGCGGCATCTATGCCCTGATCGCCCTCGGCTACACGATGGTGTACGGGGTGCTCAAGCTCATCAACTTCGCTCACGGCGAGGTCTACATGGTGGGCGCCATGACGGGCTATTACGCCGCCCATGCTTTCGGCGTGGCCGCAACCCCGTCGCTCGGCGGTCTCGTGCTCACCCTTTGCGCGTCCATGTTGGTGTGCGCGCTGCTCGCCGCCGTGATCGAGCGGGTGGCCTATCGTCCCCTGCGCAGCGCGCCGA
Organism: uncultured Myxococcaceae bacterium; assembly: GCA_964403915.1. Taxonomy (GTDB): domain Bacteria; phylum Myxococcota_A; class UBA9160; order UBA9160; family UBA9160; genus MYXO. The sequence continues at coordinate 6,062 of CAYOIG010000501.1, read as the reverse complement.
GGCTGGCGCCGCTGATCACGGCCATCGGCGTCTCGTTGCTGCTGCAGAACCTCGGCCAGATCGTCTTTGGCGCCGATCCGAAGTTCTTCCCGACCCTGGTGGCCCCCCGCAACGTGCTCGAGCTCGGCGGGCTCTCCGTGTCGAACGTGCAGCTCACCGTGCTCGGCACCGCGATCGCGCTCATGGCCGGGCTCCAGCTCCTCGTGATGCGAACCCGCTTCGGCCGCGCGATGCGGGCCGTCTCCTTCGATGCGCAGGCGGCCGCGCTGATGGGCGTGCCCGTCGACCGCGTCATCCTCGGCACGTTCGTCCTCGGCGCCGTGCTCGCGGCTGCGGCCGGCGTGCTGGTCGGGCTCACGAACCCCAAGATCGAGCCGCTGATGGGTGTGCTGCCGGGATTGAAGGCTTTCGTGGCCGCCGTGCTCGGCGGCATCGGCAACATCCCGGGCGCCATGGTCGGCGGTCTGCTGCTCGGTGTGATCGAGACGCTGGTCTCGGGCTATCTCTCGAGCACCTATCGCGACGCCATCGCTTTCGTGTTGCTGATCGTGATCCTGCTCTACAAGCCCACGGGGCTGTTCGGCGTCTCGCAGACGGAGAAGGTCTGAGGTGCATCGCGCCGGCTGGATTGCGACGCTGGCGGCCGTTCTCGTGCTCATCGCACTCGACTCCCTGCTGCCGCGCGTGCTCAACCCGTACTACGCGACGATCGTGCTCCGCATCGGCATCGCTGTGATCGCCGCGGTGAGCCTTCAGCTCGTGAACGGTTTCACGGGGCAGTTCTCGATCGGTCACGCCGGCTTCATGGCGGTCGGCGCCTACGTCTCGGCTGCCTTCAGCGTCTACGTCGGCGCCGGCTGGCTGGAGGGCCTGCTCGCCCTTTTGCCGGCGGGCGTGGCGCGCGCCATCTACTACCCGCTCGCCCTCGCCGCAGGGGGCCTTGCGGCCGCGGTCGCGGGGCTCGTGGTCGGCATCCCGGCGCTGCGCCTGCGCGGCGACTACCTCGCCATCGCGACCCTCGGCTTCGCGGAGGTGATTCGCATCGCGATCCTCAACGTGGACGTCGTGGGGGGTGCGCGGGGCTTCTCTCTCGCTGCATCCGACCATCCCGGAGCGGATCTGCGCTTCGAGGGCTTCGGCAGCGTCTATGCGGTGGTGCTGATCACGATCGTGGTGATCGCGCGGCTGGTCTACTCGAACGGCGGCCTTTCGTTTCGGGCCGTTCGCGAGGATGAGGTCGCGGCCACGTCGATCGGCGTTCCGACCACGCGCGTCAAGGTCGAGGCCTTCGTCGTCGCGAGCTTCTTCGCCGGCGTGGCCGGCGCCCTGTTCGCCCACAGCGAGGGCTACGTCCACACCAACAGCTTCGCCTTCCTGCGCTCCTTCGAGCTGGTGGCCTTCGTGGTGCTCGGCGGCCTCGGCTCGATCACCGGTGCCGTGATCGCAGCCGCCGTGCTGACGGCCGCGCCCGAGTTGCTGCGCGGGCTCGGCGAGTGGCGGATGATCCTCTACTCGCTGCTCCTGATCGTCACCATGTTGGTCCGCCCGCAGGGGCTGCTGGGCACGCGCGAGCTCGACCTCGGATGGCTGCGGCGGCGGTTCGGATGAGCGCACCGCTGCTCCAGATCGACAGGCTCACGGTGCGCTTCGGAGGCCTCACCTCGATCTCGGAGCTCGACTTCCGCGTGGACGCTGGCTCGATCGTGGCGCTCATCGGGCCCAACGGCGCGGGCAAGACGACGGCCTTCAACGTCGTGACCGGTGTCTATGAGCCGAGCGAGGGCTCGGTCCGGTTTGGCGGCCGCGAGATCGGCGGCCGGCCGCCGCACGCGATCAGCCAGCTCGGCATCGGGCGCACGTTCCAGAACGTCCGTCTCTTCCGCGGCCTCACGGCCGTCGAGAACGTTCGCGCCGCGCTCGCCGCCGCGCGCCGCTCGGGGCTGGCCGACGTGCTGCGCTCTGCGCGCTGGCGGCGGCACGAGAGCGAGCTCGAGGGGCAGGCGCGGGCGCTGCTGGCTCGACTCGGCCTCGGGCGCGTCGCCGACGCGGCCGCCGGCAGCCTCCCCTACGGTGAGCAGCGCCTGCTCGAGATCGCGCGCGCGCTGGCAACGCATCCCCGCCTGCTCCTGCTCGACGAGCCGGCCGCCGGGATGAATCCCTCGGAGAAGCAGGGGCTGAGTGAGCTGGTGGCGCGCCTTCGCGGCGAGTTCGGGCTCGCCATCGTACTGATCGAGCACGACGTTCGATTCGTGATGGACCTCTGCGAGCGCGTCACCGTGCTCGACCATGGGGAGAAGATCGCCGAGGGCCCGCCCGAGGCCGTGCGGCGCGATCCGCGCGTGATCGAGGCCTACCTGGGAACGTCCGGGAGCGGCGCGTGAGCGGGCCGCTGCTGGTCGTCGAAGACCTCGAGGCTGGCTACGGCGCCATCACGGCGCTCCGGGGCGTCAGCCTCGAAGTGCGTGCCGGCGAGATCGTGACGCTGATCGGCTCCAACGGTGCGGGCAAGTCGACGCTGCTGCGGACCCTGAGCGGGCTGCTGCGCCCGGAGCGCGGCCGGATCGTGCTGGGCGGCGAGGAGATCGGCGCGGCGCGTCCCGAGCGGATCGTTCGACTCGGCGTCTGCCACGTGCCCGAGGGCCGGCGCATCTTCGCGAACTTGAGCGTCCTCGAGAATCTGCAGATGGGCGGTTTCGTGCGCCGCCGCGGGGAGGGGGCGGAGACACTGGAGAGCGTGCTCACGCTCTTCCCGCGGCTGCGCGAGCGTCTGCGGCAGGCCGGCGGAACGCTCTCGGGCGGCGAGCAGCAGATGCTCGCCATCGGTCGCGCGCTGATGGCGAAGCCACGCCTGCTGCTGCTCGACGAGCCCTCCCTCGGCCTCGCGCCGCGCCTGGTGCAGCAGATCTTCGAGATCGTCCAGACGATCAATGCGGCGGGCACGACGGTCGTGCTCGTGGAGCAGAACGCGCATCAGGCGCTCCGCATCGCGACCCGCGCCTACGTGCTGGAGACGGGCTCGCTGGTCCTGGAAGGATCGGCCGCGCAGCTCGCGGCCGATCCGCGCGTGCGTCGTGCCTACCTCGGCGAGGAGGCGTAGGCTGCCCCGCTTCGCAGTTTCCGGTCGCCGGCCCGCAGGGCGCCGGGGGGCTACGCTGCTCGCGGTCGCACACGAGGGAGGCGCCTGATGCTCGTCGACGAGGCCATCCTGGCCGCGGAGGTCTTCTACGACGCCAACCAGTGGCTGATCTTCGCGGTGCTGCTGGTGCTGCTGATGGGCTCGACGGAGATCGGCTACCGCATGGGCCGCTCGACACGAGGCCGGATGAGTGCCCACGCCATCTCGCAGCTGACGACGATCGAGGGTGGCGTGCTGGGGGTGCTGGCGCTGCTCCTCGCCTTCACCTTCTCGATGGCCGTCGCCCGCTACGAGAGCCGGCGCGAGCTCGTGGTGACGGAGGCGAATGCCATCGGCACGGCGGCGCTGCGGGCTCAGCTCCTCCCGGAGCCTGCACGGAGCGAGGCTGCCTCCCTGTTCCGGCAGTACGTGGCCTCCCGCATCGAGCTCGCCGAGGCCGCGAACGACGTCAACCGCCGCCAGGCCGCGCTCGTCACGACCGAGAAGCTCCAACAGCAGCTCTGGGCGCTGGGCGCGAGCGCCCTGCGCAGCGACGGCCAGAGCTTCGCACCGGCGCTGTTGATCGCGTCGCTGAACGAGGTGATCGACGTGCACGGGGAGCGCCTCGCGGCAGCGCGCAATCACGTTCCCGAGGTCGTCCTGCGCCTCGAGCTGCTGGTGGCGCTCTTCGCCGTCGGGCTCGTGGGCTATGGCTGCGGCGCGGGAGACCGGCGGAACCCGGTCTCGACCTCGGCGCTGGCGATCCTGCTGGCGGCGATCGTGCTGCTCATCCTCGATCTCGACCGGCCGCGCCGCGGGCTGATCCAGGTGAGCCAGCAGCCAATGGTCGAGCTGCAGCGAGGCCTCGGCGGCGCCACGCAAGCGCCGTAGTCAGAGGCCGGCCGGCGACTCCGGTCTGGGCTGCGATCCGGATGGACGGTGCCGGGCGCCTCGCGGCCGCGGTCCGTGCTGGCGAGGGACATCCCGTTCCCGCAACGTTCGCCCCCATGCGGATCGTGGTACTCGACGGCGCGACGCTCAACCCCGGGGATCTCGACTGGTCTGCGCTGCGAGATCTCGGCGACTGCACGCTCTACGACCGCACGCCCGCGGCTGCCGTGGCGCAGCGGGCACGTGGCGCCGACGCCCTGCTCGTGAACAAGGTCTTCCTGCCCGGCACGCTTCTTCGTTCGCTGCCGGGGCTGCGCTACGTCGGCGTGCTCGCCACGGGCTTCGATCGTGTCGACGTCGCCACGGCGCGAGAGCGCGGCATCGTCGTGACCAACGTCCCGGCCTACGGCACGGAGTCGGTGGCGCAGGCCGTCTTCGCCCTGCTCCTCGAGCTGGTCTGCCATACGGGGCAGCACGCGGCAGGCGTTCGAGAAGGGCGCTGGAGCCGGCACGACGACTTCTGCTACTGGGATGCGCCCCTCGTCGAGCTGGCCGGTCTCACTCTCGGCGTGGTGGGCTTCGGCGACATCGGTCGGGCCGTCGCGCGCATCGCCCGTGGCTTCGGCATGCGGGTGGTGGCGGGCGATCTGCGCGGCGGCGGAGCCGTCGCCACGGACGGGATCGAGCGCCTGCCCCTCGATGCGCTTCTCGGCGCGAGCGACGTCGTCTCGCTCCATCTTCCCCTCGCGCCGGAGACGGCGGGCCTGATGAGCGCGGAGCGCATCGCGCGAATGAAGCGCAGTGCCTATCTCATCAACACGGCGCGCGGTGGGCTCGTCGATTCCGGAGCGCTGGCGGCAGCGCTCCGCGAGGGACGCATCGCGGGGGCCGGGCTCGACGTGCTCGACGTCGAGCCGCCGCCTGCAGATCATCCGCTGCTCTCGGCGCCACGCTGCATCGTGACGCCTCACGTGGCGTGGGCGACGATCGCGGCGCGGCAGCGATTGCTCGATGCCGTGGTCGAGAATCTCCGTGCCTGGCTCGCGGGCGACCCGCGAAACGTGGTGAGCTGAACGAGCGGGCGATCAGTCGGGAGTCTCCGCGAGAGCGCCCGCGACGGCCGCCGCGAGCGCCTCCATCGAGACCGGCCGGCCGAGGAAGGCGCGGATGCCGGCTGCTTCGAAGCCCGCGGGCCGCAGCCCTCCGGTGAGGTTCGAGAGCAGAACGACCGGCAGCTTCGGACGGATGCGGTGGACTTCGCGCGCCAGCTCGGTTCCGGCGAGATGCGGCTGTGCCTGATCCGTCACCACGAGATCGAAGTCGCGTGGACACCGGCGGAACGCCTCGAGCGCACGCCGCGCATCGGTGAAGGTGACGGGGGCGTAGCCGAGATCCTTCAGGTGGCGGTGCTCCCGCGCTACGGCTGCATGGTCGGCGCCCACCCGCAGCAGGCGCTGCCCGCTCCCGATCGAGATCGCGCCAGGGGCAGACACCTCGCTCCCCGCTGCGTACGCCGGCAGATGGACTCGCACGCGTGTGCCCTCGCCGGGGGCGCTCTCGATCGCGAGCGCGCCGCCGTGCTCGCGGACGATGCCGTGGACCACGGACAGGCCGAGCCCCGTGCCTTCCCCCGGTGGCTTCGTGGTGAAGAAGGGTTCGAGCACGCGCTCGAGCAGATGGGGCGCGATTCCGCTCCCGGTGTCCGAGACCGTGAGCAGCGCATACGAACCGGGCTCGAGCTCCGGATGGAGCCGCACGAAGGCGGCATCCGCTTCGAATGGCTCGAGCCCGACGGTCAGCCGGCCGCCCCCCGACGCCATGGCGTGGACGGCGTTGGTGCCGAGGTTCACGACGACCTGCAACATCTGGGTCTCGTCCCCCCGGATCTCCGGCGCGTCCGGGTGAAGCGCCTCGTGAATCTCGACGTCCGCGGGGAGCGTCGCGCGCAGGAGCTGCAGTGCTTCGCGGATCGGGCCCTCGAGCCGGAGCCGGGCATTGCTGCGCTCGCCCTGGCGGCTGAAGGCGAGCAGGCGCGCGACGAGGCCCGACGCGCGGC
>CAYOIG010000500.1:0-4054 GCA_964403915.1 uncultured Myxococcaceae bacterium | reverse complement strand
AGAGCGAGACCGCCATACACGAGGAGTAGGAGGGAGGCCGCGAGGACGAAGAGCCGGTTCCTGAGCGAGAACTCGATCAGTCGATTGAGCATGCTCAGGCCTGAACGCGGCGGGAGCGGCGGCGCAGGAGGGCGACTCCGCCGACCAGCGAGGCGATCACGAGGCCGGCGGCGAAGGCGACGAGCCGTCCTTGGTCGGGAGGAGGCGACGGCGTCGGGCTCTCGAGGGCAGGATGCTCGTCTGGTGCAGCGGAACGCTTCTCTGCCGACGGCAGGAACTGGAGGGAATAGTTCCCTTCGGTGACGACTCGATCGCCGAGCAGCACCCCCTCCACGATCTCGACGAAGCGATCGTCGGCGAGGCCGGTCGTGACGGGCACGCGCTCGAATTGCGTCTTGTCGTCGTCGCGCTCCACGAAGACGAAAACGTTTCCGAAGTCGCCGAGAATGGCGCTACGGGGCACGACCAACGCCATTTCCGATCGCTTCGTGACGATCGAGAGCTCTGCGCGCATGCGGGGCATGAGCTTCCGGTCGGGATTGCGGACGCGCACGTAGACGGGCAATGAGCGCGAGGCAGGATCGAGGGCTCCCCCCATCCGCTCGATCACGCCCTCGAACGTCTCTCCGGGGTAGCTCGGAACGCGCACGCGTACGGCCTGCCCGACCGCGACGTGTGAGAGCTGACCTTCGAATAGACGTCCGACGGCGAGAACCTCTCGAAGGTCAGCGACCTCGAGCAGGTGAGAATTGGGCTCGACACTGTCTCCGGTAACGAGATGGCGGTCGATCACCGTGCCGCCCACGGGCGAGGAGTATCGTGCGCGCGGGGGAGGGTCGCCGAGCTGGAGGCTCTCGATCTCTACGACCGGTTGCCCCGCGCGGACCGAGTCTCCTTCGGCCGCGCCCACCCAGGAGACGCGACCCGCGATCCGGCTCGTGACGGCCCCCGTACGGTCGGGCAGGGCCGCTATCTCGCCGATCACGGGAAGCGTCGTCTCGATCGGACGCAGCTCTGCCTCCTCCAGCCGGAGCCCGAGGTTCTCCCGCTGCCGATCCGAAACGGAAATCCGCGATGCGCTGCCGGCGCTCGCAGCAGTGGCCTCCGGCGCATCGTCATGACCCGCATGGGCCCCGGCGGGGAAGGGCAGGAGGGCGAACGCTGCAATCGCGGTTGCCGCTCGGGTGAATCGGTTCACGGCTTGCTCTCCTCATCGCGGGGGCTGGAAACGAGAAGCGGGCTCACGCCGGCGGCCGTCTCGAGATCCACCTCGGCCTGGCGCAGATCTCCAATCGTGCGCGCGTTCCGGAGCGCGGTATCGGCCATCTGCTGCTGGGCTTGCACCAGGGTGGTGATCGAGACGAGCCCCTGCCGGTAGCCACGGTCGAGCAGGCCGGCGTTGCGCTCGACACGCGGGAGAAGGGACTCGCGATACTCCCGTGCGACACGCTGCAGCTCGGCCACGCGCTGGGCGGCCGTCTCGAGCTCGGCTTCCACGGAGCGCTCGAGCGCCAGGAGGCGCGCGCGGGCGCGACTCTCGTTCGCCTGCGCCTCTGCGACGCGCCCCTGATTACGGTTCCAGAGCGGAAGGGGGACGTTCAAACGAAGGCCGAGGAACGAATCGTGCTTGATGCCGATGGGATCGATGACGGGCTCGTTGCGAAAGACGGAACGGTCGCTGTCGTAGGTCCCTCCCAGCGTCCAGTCTCCCCATGCCTCGGCCCGTGCCAGCCGTGCCTCGGCCCGCCACCGGTCGCTCTCGAGCCGAAGTCGCTCCAGGTCGGGCCGATGCGTTCGAGCGGCGGTGACCAGGTCCGCGGGGGCCGTGGTGGCGAGAATGGCCTGGTCGAGGTCTCCGCGGACCTCCGCGGGCCGATCGGGGCTGCGGTTGAGGAGTCGGTTCAATCGGATCGTCTCGGTCCGCCGCTCCAGCTCGAGCAGCCGCTTCTCTTGCTGAAATCGCGCGAACTCGATCTCCAGGGAATTCACCTCGGCCTCGGAGACCTCGGCTGCCTCGAAGCGTTGCGCTGAGACGCGCACGAGCTCGCTCGCGATACGGAGAACGCTGTCGCGCGCCTCCAGCGCGCGGTCGAGCGCGAGGATGCCGGTCACCGTCCGCTGGACCTCTCCGACGAGCGTTCGCTCGAAGTCGCGCGCCTCGGCAAGCGCGATCTCCACGTCGACCTGCGCCACGTCCTTCGCCCGAGCCAGCCGGCCGGCGACGGGGAAGCGCTGCGCGAACTCAGCGCTGATGCCGCGTTCGCCCTCGCCTTGGAAGGCGAAGTCGTTGCGCCCGCCCAGGCCTGCCTCGGGGTTCGGCCAGAGCCCGGCCTGCAGAAGCCGCCCCCGCGCCGCATCGATGGCAGCGTAGGCGGCCCGAAGATCCGGGTTCGTTCTCAGTGCCTCTCTGGCGGCCACGGGGGCCGTGAGGGTGGTCGCAGGGTCTCCGGGCGGATCGGCGATCGCAGCCGGGCCTGCGGTCATCGCGGACAGCAACGCCGCGGCCGCCGTGCCCCATCTGATGCATGAAATCATTCGCACCTCCAAGTGCAGATCGACCCCAGAAGAGGTCGCATACCGACGCCCGGGCAAGCCGGCGGCGGTCAGGAGGTGCGGAGCTCAGATCCGAAAGGTGGAGTTCTCGAGCAGGAGGTCCGGCGGGGGCCGTTCGCGTGCCTGGCGCGCCGCGGCCCAGACGGCAGGTGCAGAGGCGAGCGACTTGCGCAGCATGAGAACGGGCAGGATCGGGACGGAGAACGGCGGCGCCATCACCCGCGGCGAATCAGCCGCAACGCCCTGAGCCAGCATCGTGCAGTGCTCAGAGCCGGCGACGTCCTCGCCGGCTGGAGCCTCTTCGCTCGTGCCGTGATGATGGCCAGTGGAGGCAGTGGACGGCCCCGACTCGCCGAGTGCGTGATCGCGGGTCGTATGCTCGTACGGAGCCGCGGCGCGCGTCGAGGGCAGCTCGCAGAGGGCACCCTGAAGCGGCCAGAGCAGGGCCATGAAGAGCGCGAGACGGCTCAAGAAGCGAATTCCCCCAGCAGCGGACGGGCTCGACTATGCCGCGCTTCCCTCTTCTGCGCTACCGCGGGCGGGAAGGCCGCGATCAAGCCCTCGGCTCGCCTCATGTGCTGGGCCCCACGGCCGGCCCTTGACTCCACCGCGCGAGTCTTCGCGCGAAGGGGAGCGCGAGGGCAGCGCCCAGCAGAGGGGCCAGCCCCTGCGCGGCCAGTCGGTGGGGCTCGCCGTGGCCGGCACAAGCGAGGTGAACGATTACCGCTGCGAGCGCGGCGGCACCGGCTCCTGCCGCAAGGGCGGCGATGCGGGGGCGCCCCGGTGCACTCCTGATCAGGAGAAAAAGGAGGAGCGTTGCCGGTGGAGCTGCGAGGAGCGAGCAGTGCGCGAGACATCGCAGCTGCTCGCCCCACGATGTCGCCCCGCTCGGCTCGAGGCAGGCGGCCGCGATCGCACCGATTGCGGCGAGACCGAGCCCCGCAGCAAGCGCTGCGAGGCCAAGGCGCGTGCTGTCGTTGCGACCCGGCTCGCGCTCCGCCAGGGCCGCCGCGATCCCGCCCGCCGCCGCCACGAGGAGCCCCACGAGGACCACCGAGTCGATCCCGCCCTCGGAGACCGCCCGCTGCAGACCGCGCACGAGCGCCGATGGGCCAAGGAACGCAGCACCGATCCCGGTGGTGATGGCAACGACCGGAAGGAAAGCCCATTTCGGAGGCGCAATGCGCCGCACGGGACCCGCTTCGCTCGCAAGCCGGTGGATCAGCGTGTCGGTCGCAGGGTCGCTCACAGATCCGCTCCTTCCAGCCAGCCACGCAGGCTGCGCATGGCACGATGGGCGCGAAGCTTGAGGGCGCCCGGCGTGATGCCCGTATGGGCTGCCGCCTCTGCAATCGAGAGATCCTGGAGATGCAAGAGCTCGACCGCTTGACGCTGTGCGGGGGGGAGGGCGGCGAGCGCCTCCCGAAGCCCCGGCGAGAGTTCTCTGGGCGAAAGCTCGGCCGGCTCGGCCGGCAGTCGCTCGAGAAGCTCAGCACTCCAT
>CAYOIG010000499.1:0-2543 GCA_964403915.1 uncultured Myxococcaceae bacterium | reverse complement strand
TCAGGCGGCCGGTGCGCCGGTGACCGCCGTCTTCTCCGTGAAGGAGGCCGTGGAGCAGCCGCACCTGCGTGCGCGTCGTCACCTCGTCGAAGTCGAGCATCCGCGGCTCGGTCGCATCCGCCACCTCGGCGCTCCGTTCCGCCTCCCGGCGAGCCCCGGCGGGCCCGAGCGCCCCGCGCCGCTCCTCGGCCAGCACACGGAAGAGGTTCTCGCAGGGCCGGCGACGGCAGCGCGGACGCTCGCCGCCCGCGAGCCGGCGAGCGCACGTGCGCTTCCGCTCGAGGGCATCCGCGTTGCGAACTTCGGCTGGGTGTGGGCAGGGCCCGTGGTCGGGCAGACGCTCGCCTTCCTTGGCGCCGAGGTCTACAAGATCGAGTCGAAGACGCGGATCGATCTGACGCGCACGCTCCCGCCTTTCGGCGGCGGTGTCCGCGATCCCGACCGCAGCCTCTCGAACCACGCCTGCTGGGCCGGCAACGGGAGCGTGACGCTCGACCTCAAGAAGGCCGAGGGGCAGGCGCTCGCCCGGCGCCTCGTCGCGCAGTGCGACGTCGTGATCGAGAACTTCGGTCCGGGCGTCATGGAGGGTCTGCAGCTCGGCTGGGAAGCGCTGCGCGCGGTGCGGCCCGACCTCGTCATGTTCTCGATGCCGGCGGCCGGGCTCGACGGGCCCTTCAAGGACATCCGCACCTACGGCCTCTCGCTGACCAGCACGACCGGGCTCGACAGCCTCACGGGCTACACCGGGGGCCCGCCGATCCCGGTCGAGAACGCGTTCTCCGACCCCTACAACGGCATCCTCGGGGCGTACGCGATTCTCGTCGCGCTCGCGCACCGTGAGCGGACGGGCGAAGGGCAGCACATCGACTACTCGCAGCAGGAGGCCGTGATGCAGATGATCGGCCCGGCCTTCATGGACTACGTCCTCAATGGCCGCGTCGCGGGCCCCATCGGCAACGGCCACCCCCTGGCTGCTGGAGCGCCGCATGGCGTCTTCCCCTGCGCCGGCGACGACCGCTGGATCTGCATTGCCGTGCTCGACGACGACGAGTGGCGCGGGCTCGTGCGCGCGATGCGCGAGCCCGAGTGGGCGCTCGCCGGCGATCTCGCGCTGGCGGCGGGACGCGTCCGCCGCAGCGATGAGATCCATGCGAAGCTCGCCGAGTGGACGCGCGACCAGGACGATCGCACGCTCGCGGCGCGCCTCCAGCAGCACGGCGTCGCAGCGACCCCCGTTCTCAGCGTGGCGGATCTCCTGAACGACCCGCACTGGCGCGCACGGGGAACGTTCATCGAGGTCGTCCATCCGCTCGGATTCCCGGAGACGATCTACGGTGCGTACGTGAAGACCAGCCGCAGCCGCGTCGAGGTGCGCCCCGGGCCGCGCATGGGGCAAGACAACGAGCGCGTGTTCCGCGGGCTGCTCGGCCTCGCCGAGGGCGAGTATCGCCGTCTCGTCGACGAGAAGGTCATCGGCTGAGCGAAGGGGCACGGCGCGGAGCCCTCTAGCGGCCCTTGAAGCGCGGGGGACGCTTCTCCGCGAACGCCTGGGGCCCTTCCTTCGCGTCCTCGGACACGAAGACTCTCGCGGCAAGGGCCTTCTCGAGCACGAAGCCGCGTTCGAGACCGAGCGCGCGCACGGCGATCTCCTTGGCGGTGCGGACCGCGAGCGGGCCGTTGCGACAGATCTTCTCCGCCCATTCGAGCGCGCGGGGCAGGAGCTGCTCCTTCGGAACCACCTCGTTCAGAAGTCCTGCCTCGTAGGCCCGCTTTGCATCGATCGGCTCGCCGGTCAGGAGGAGCTGCATTGCGATCGCCCATGGCACCTGCTGCGGCAGGCGAACGTGCGAGCCGCCGGCCGGGACCAGGCCCCAGCGCACCTCACCGAGGCCAAAACGGGCGTGCTCGGCTGCGATGCGCAGATCGGTGTGCAGCAGCGTTTCGAGGCCGCCGGCAATGCACAGGCCGTTCACGGCCGCGATGATCGGCTTGAAGACGTCGCTGAACTGTCGCTTCGTGGGATCGTCGTAGCCGAGCGAGTCGCCGGCCGTCATGGCGGGGATGGCCTCCTTGAGGTCCATTCCGCAGCAAAACGCCTTGTCTCCGGACGCGGTGAGGATCGAGACCCAGAGCTCGGGATCGCGCTCGATCGCGGCGAAGGCGCGATCGATGCCGAGCAGCATCTCCTTCGTGAGGGCGTTCATGGCGTCGGGACGATGGATCGTCACGATCGCGACGTGACCTCTCTTCTCGAAGAGAACGGTGGAAGGAAGATCCACGGCGTAGGTCTCCATCGGGCTCAGGCGCAGGCCGGGCCCTGGCCCGGCCTCCGGAAGAAGGGAAGCGTCACCTCGGTCGTCACGTCCTCGAACACGACCTCGACGGGCATGCCCACCGCCAGCTGCTCCGGCGGACAGCCCACGACGTTGCTCACGAGCCGCACGCCCTCGTCCATCTCGACGACCACCGGCGCGACGGGCGGGCCCGACGCAAACGCGGGATGCATGGGGCGCGTCGCGACCACCCAGGTGAAGACGCGCCCA
>CAYOIG010000498.1:0-4492 GCA_964403915.1 uncultured Myxococcaceae bacterium | reverse complement strand
CGCCTCGATGCGGACGGCGCGCACGGGATCCCGGAGCAGCGGCTGCACCAGCGCGAGCCTCTCGGAGGGCTCGAGGGCCTGCGCCGTCTCGGCTGCGGCGAGGCGGAGCAGCGGATCCGCGCTCGCGAGACCGTGCGCGAGCGCCGGCTGCTGCGCGACCGAGAGCGTTCGCCGCCTCGTCCATGCGCTTCTCTCGCACCAGCAGCAGGCCGAGAGCGTGCAGCAAGTCCGCGTCCTCGGGCGAGCGGGCGAGCGCCTTGCGCAGCACGGCCTCCCCCTCCGCGTCGCGATCTTCGGCACGCAGCAGATCCGCCAGGTTGACGTACGCGGGAAGCGCGTAGGGAGCGAGGCGGATGGCCGTCTCGTATTCGCGCCGTGCGGCGTCGCGCTCGCCGAGCATGGCGTGAAGGTTGCCGAGGTTGAGGTGCGCCTCGGGACGGTCGAGGCTCACCTGCTGCGCCGCACGGTACTCTGCGAGCGCATCGGCGAGGGCCGACCGGTCCGGTGTCGGCCAGAGCCCTGGCGGCACGCCGGCGAGGACCTGCGCCGCCTCGATGCGGACGGCGCGCACGGGATCCCGGAGCAGCGGCTGCACCAGCGCGAGCCTCTCGGAGGGCTCGAGGGCCTGCGCCGTCTCGGCTGCGGCGAGGCGGAGCAGCGGATCCGCACTCGTAAGACCGTGAACGAGCGCCGGCTGCGAGCGCGGCGAGAGGTAGCCGCCGAGCAGGCGGAGTGCGGTCGCGCGCGCGATGGCCGGCTGCGAGGCGTCGGGGACGAGGGCCGCGAGGGCCGGCTCGGCATCGGCGAGCCCGGCGCGCCCGGCGTGGAGCGCGTGCGCGAAGTGGGGGCGAGCCGCTGCGCCAGGCCCGCGCCAGCGCTCGGTGGCCTGCGCGGCCCAGCGCGGCGAGCGGTCGGCGTGGCATCCATTGCAGGCGTTGGGAGTCCCGATCTGTGCCGTGAGATCCGGCCGCGGGACGCGGAAGCTGTGATCGTGCCGATCGTCCACCACCATGTAGGTGCGCGTCGGGGCGTGGCAGGAGACGCAGCGTGCCGCGACAGAGCCGGCCGCGTGATGATGATGGGCCTTCGTGTCGAAGACCTCCGGTGCGTGGCAGCGGCCGCAGAGCGCGTTGCCTTCTTCGTGGAGGCGAAGGCTGTGGGGATCGTGGCAGTCGCTGCACGTTACGCCGGCGGCGTGCATGCGGCTCTGGAGAAAAGAGCCGTACTCGAACACCTCATCCTCGATCTGGCCGTCGGCGAAGTAGAGACCCTCGTCGAGGAGCGCCACGCGGTGCGTGTCGAGGATCGGCCGCCCCGGCACGTAGTCCTCGCTCAGCACGGAGCGGCGGCTGTGGCAGCGCGCACAAGTCTCGAGCTCGCTCTGGGAGCGCCGCGGGACGCTGCGCTTCGCGATGCGCTCCTCCGGCGTGCGGACCCAGCGCGCGCCGTCGCCGGCGCCGATCCGGGAGGCGAAGCCCTTGCGCGGATCGTCTGCCTCGCCGCTCGCGCCATCTGCGCGGGCCTTCGCCCAGGCAACGTGCGCCGAGCCGGCGCCGTGACACGCCTCGCAGCCGACGTCGATCTCGGCGAAGGTGGTCTCGAAGCGGCCCGTCTCGGGCTGGTAGCCCTTCCTCACCTGCGTCGAGTGGCACTCGGCGCACATGTGGTTCCAGTTGCCCGCCACCTGCGTCCAGTGGAGCGGGTCGCCGGGCGGGATGCGCTCCTCCGGATGAAGGGGAAACCAGCGCCCGCCGCCGGCCGCCGGGGTGCGCGTGTCGAAGGCCCACGAGAGGGCCTGGACGCGGCCGTCCGGGAAGGCAACGAGATATTGCTGAAGGGGATCGACCCCGAAGCTGTACTTCACCTCGAAGTCGGCGATCGCGCCGTCCTCCCCTTCGGTGCGCACGATGGGTCGCCCTTCCCCGCGGCCAAAGCTCGTCGTGACGCCGAAATGCGTCATCGGAGCCTGCGAGAAATCTCCGAGCACCGAGCGCTCGTCGGCCACCTGCATGGCGAGGTCGTGATGAGAGCCGCGCCAGCGTTCGGCCTCCCGCGGGTGGCAGCTCTCGCACGCCGCGCTGCCCACGTAGCCGGGCGCGGCGGGAGGAGCCTTCGCAGTGGCGGGTGCGGGTGCCGCCGTCTGCTGCTCCGACCGCGTGCAAGCGAGCGCCGGGAGCAGCAGGAGGAGTGCGAACGCGAGAGCGCATCGCTGCATCGCGCTCCGCTAGACCTCGAGCCCTACGGCCCGCATCAGCGCCAGCGCGGTGCTCCGCGCGACGACGCCCGGGCGCAGGCGGTAGTCGAAGCGCATCTCGCCGCCGACGAGCTGGTCCTCGAAGTGGACGTTCACGGCCCGCGGAGCGAGCTCGTCGGCGATGCGTGCGAGCGCGAGATCGTGGGTCGTGACGAGGCCGATGGCGCCTCGGTCGACGAGGCTCTTCACGATCGCCTCGGCGCCGATCCGGCGATCGTGGGAGTTCGTGCCGTTCAGGATCTCGTCGAGCAGGAAGACAAGCGGCTGCTCGCCCCGGGCCCGGGCCACGATTTCGCCGATGCGCGTGATCTCGGCGTAGAACTTCGAGGCGCCGGACTGGAGGGAGTCGAGAATGCGAAGTGAGGAGCCGATCGCGAGAGGCGAGATGGTCATCCGCCCTGCGCGCACGGGAGCCCCGGCGAAGGCGAGCACGGCATTGGTGCCGATCGTGCGCAGCCAGGTGCTCTTGCCCGACATGTTGGAGCCGCTCACCACCAGCAGCCGCAACTCCGCGCCGAGCCGAAGGTCGTTGCGCACGCTCCGCGCCTCGGGCAGGAGCGGATGGCCGAGCCCCTCGGCCTCGTAGTGCGGCCCTTCGGCGAGGATCTCGGGGAAGGGATCGTCCGGATGCTCGAAGGCATGACTCGCGAGCGCGCACAGCGCCTCGAACTCCCCCACGGCCTCGAGCCAGTGCGGAACGGCGCTGCCCGATGCCGTGCGCCAGGCCTCGATCGCGAGCGCGAGCTGCGTGCTCCACAGCAGCATCGCGGCGATCGGAGCGAAGAGCTGGTTCTGCCGCGCTTCGAGCAGCTCCAGCAGACGGCGAAGGCGCGCAACCCGGCGCGAAGGCGGCTCGCCCTCGGTGTCGAGCGACGCGCGCAGCGCAGCGAGACGCGGCGATGCGAACCGCTCGCGCTCGATTCGTTCCAGCAGCTCGGCCAGCAGTGCGAGATCGCGGGCGGGCCGGCCTGCGGCGCGAATCACCGGCAGCAGGCGCGGGCGCAGCCGTGCCGCGAATGCTCCCTCGAGCACGAGCACCGTGATGCAGGGAAGGGCGCCGATGCCCGCCGCGTACCATGCCGCTGCAGCGGCCAGCAGACACGCGACGAGCGCAGCGGCCGCGATGCGGGCCCGGCGCGAGACGGGCGCTGCCGGCGCCGTGGCCCAGGCCCGCAGCGCGGCTGCGTCGACGGCGGCCCGTACCTCGGCGCCGAGGCGCGCCAGATCCTCACGCAGGTCGAGCATCGGGCGAAGCTCCGCGACGGCGGCCTGCCGCGCGCGAATCTCGCTGGGCGCTGCCGGAGCGAGCAGCCAGGCGGCGAGCGTCTCCTCGCCCATGCGCGTGCGCGCCGTCGAGAGCAGCTCGAAGAGCGAACCGTGGCCGAAGAGATCGAGGTCGGCGGCGTAGAGGTGTGCGGGATCGAGAAAGCGCTCGCCCGTCTCTCCGCCGCCGGCCCAGCGGTCCTCGAGACGAGCGAGGCCGCGTTCGTAGAAGGCCGCGGCGCGTTCGGCGGCCGTGCGCTCGCGGATCACGCGATCGTGCAGCAGCACGAGCACCACGAAGACTGCGAGCGGCAGCAGCAGCCACGCCGCTGCGACGTCCTGCGGGCCGTAGACCAGCCAGAGAACGGCTGCGCCGGCGGCGAATACCGCGAGGCGCAGATTCGAGAACGTGCGCTCGCGGCTCAGCAGCCGGGCGGCCGCAGCGCGCCGCAGCGCCAGCCGCTCGGTGTAGGCCGCGTGGGGTGCGGCTGCGGGCTCTCCGACGCTCTCCTGCGTCACGGAAGCCCGAGCAGACGCGCGCCCTTGCCCGCGACGAAGGCGTTGCGGTAGGCGGCCGCCACGAAGCGCCGCGCGCGCCCCACGGCTTCTGCGACGGGAGCGCCCGACGCGAGGGCCGCCGCGGCCGCCGCCGCCAATGCGCAGCCGGTGCCGTGGACGGGCGGGCCTTCGATCCGCTGGCCCGGGAGCCAGGTGAGCGTCGTGCCGCCGCCCGATTGCTCGGCCAGCAGATCGTCGGGCGGGCCATCGCGGTGGCCGCCCTTCACCAGCACGGCGCCTGCGCCGAGATCCTCCACCAGGGCGCGGGCGGCGGCCTCGATGCCTGCGGCTCCCGAGTCGTCCACGCCCGTGAGCGTCCCGGCCTCGGGCAGGTTGGGAGTCACGAGGGCCGCGAGGGGGAACAGGCGTATGAGCGTCTCCCACGCGCGCCGCTCGAGCAGGATCGAGCCGTCGCTC
>CAYOIG010000497.1:0-6051 GCA_964403915.1 uncultured Myxococcaceae bacterium | reverse complement strand
AAGTTCGCCTCGCGGCCCTGGTTGTCGGTGAGGGTCGCGTGATCCATCACCTGGAGCAGGATGTTGAACAGGTCCGAATGCGCCTTCTCGATCTCGTCGAGGAGCAGCACCGCGTAGGGCTGTTTGCGGACGGCGTCCACGAGCAGGCCGCCCTGGTCGTAGCCGACGTAACCCGGCGGCGCACCGATGAGCCGTGCAACGGCGTGCTTCTCCATGTACTCGCTCATGTCGAAGCGCAGGAACGCGACGCCGAGCGTTGCTGCGAGCTGCTTTGCGAGCTCGGTCTTGCCGACGCCCGTTGGCCCCATGAACAGGAACGAGCCCATCGGTCGCTCGCCGCCACCGAGCCCGGCGCGCGCGCGACGCACCGCGCGCACCACGGTCTCGACGGCCGCCTCCTGTCCGAAGACGACCTTGCGCAGGTCGGCGTCGAGGCTCTGCAGCCGCTCCCGGTCGTTGCTGGAGGCGGTCGCGAGAGGGATGCGCGCCATTCGCGCGACGAGCGACTCGATGTCCCTCACCCCCACCGTGGCCCTGCGCTTCGAGGACGGGAGCAGCCGCTGCACGGCACCGGCCTCGTCCATCACGTCGATGGCCTTGTCGGGCAGGAAGCGATCGTGCAGATGCTTGGCCGAGAGCTCCACCGCCGCGCGGAGCGCGGCCGCCGTGTAGCGCACACCGTGGTGCTCCTCGTAACGCGGCGCGAGGCCCGCCAGGATCTTCACCGCTTCTTCGATGCTCGGCTCGGATACGTCGATGCGCTGGAAGCGCCGCGAAAGTGCGCGGTCCTTCTCGAAATGGCGGAACTCGGCATACGTCGTCGAGCCCATGCAGCGCAGCTCGCCCGATTGGAGCAGAGGCTTGAGCAGATTCGACGCATCCACGGTGCCTCCCTGCGCCGCACCGGCGCCGAGAATGGTGTGGATCTCATCGATGAAGAGGATGGGCTTCTGTCGCTGTCGGATCGCTGCCACGAGCGCCTTGAAGCGCGCTTCGAAATCGCCACGATACTTGGTGCCGGCCAGCAACGCGCCGATGTCGAGGGCGAAGATCTCGGCGCCGCGCAGGTCCTCGGGCATGTCTCCGCTCTGGATCTTGAGCGCGAGGCCCTCGGCGATGGCGGTCTTGCCGACGCCGGTCTCGCCGACCAGGATCGGGTTGTTCTTGCGCCGTCGCGCGAGGATGTGGATCGCACGGGTGAGCTCGGCCTCGCGTCCGACCAGTGGATCGAGCTCTCCCCGTGCGGCCCGCTCGGTCAGATTGCTCGCAAACGCCGCCAGCGGATCGGCCGGGAGCTCGCCTTCCTCGGCCTCGGCGGGCGCGCCGGGCGAGGACGGCGCGCCGGCGCCCCTGGCGGCGCCCGCCTTCGCGATGCCGTGGGAGAGGAACTTGAGCAGGTCGAGGCGTGAGACGCCCTGGGCGCGCAGCAACGCAACGGCATGTGAATCGGGCTCCTGCAGGATTGCCGCCAGCAGGTCGCCGGCATCCACCTCCGGCTTCTCCGCGCTCTCCACGTGGTGGAGGGCATGCTGCACGACGCGGTGGAAGGCGAGGGTCTGGCTGTGCTCCACCGGGCCATCGCCGGGAGCGCGGTCCAGCTCCTGCTCGAAGAACCGCCGCAACGAGCGCTCGAGCGCCTCGACGTCCGCGCCGCACGCACGCAGGCACGCCACGCCGCGCTCGTCGTGCAGTAGCGCATAGAGCAGGTGCTCGACCGTGATGTAGGGATTCCGGTGGGAGGCGGCCTCCTGCAGCGCGGCCTGGAGTGTCATCTGGAGCTCGCGGGAGAGACGGCTCATTCCGGCTCCGCGCCGGCCCGCAGCGGAAAGCCGCGCTCCTCGGCCATCTGGTGCACCGTCGCCACCTTGGTCTCCGCCACCTCGAGCACGTACACCCCCGCGATGCCTGCGCCCTCACGATGGATCTGCAGCATGAGCTGTGTCGCCTCCGCGGGCGGCTTCGAGAAGACCTGCTGCAGGAGCGCCACCACGAACTCCATGGGTGTGTAGTCGTCGTTGTAGAGCACGACCTTGAACCGCGGTGGCCTCGCCACCTGCTTGCGCGTCCGGGTAGCGACGCCACTGCGGCGCTCGGCGTCCGCGCCGGGCGGACCGCCCGAACCACCGCCCGGAGAAGCCGGATCCTGCGCCTTCCACTCCGCTCGCACGCCCGTGGAGGATAGGAGCCGGGGCGCCGCTGCGCCCGCGACCGCCGGGGCACGGAGTATCCTCCGGCGGTGCCTGGAATCGAGATCGAGAGCGGTGTGTGCAGGCTCCCGCGCGCGGAGTGGGATGCCCTGGTCGGGGACGGCTCGCCCTTTCTCGAGTGGGACTGGCTCGCTTCTCTCGAGGAGTCCGGCGCCGTCGGCGACGGCACCGGCTGGGCTGCGCGCCCCCTCGTGGCGCGACGGGCCGGCCGTCTCGTCGCGGCGTGCCCGCTCTACGTCAAGGGCAACAGCGAGGGCGAGTTCGTCTTCGATTTCGCGTGGGCCGACGCCGCGCTGCGCGGCGGCATCCGCTACTACCCCAAGCTGCTGGTGGGCGTGCCTTTCACGCCCGTGGTGGGCCGGCGTGTGCTCGTCGCGCCGGGCGAAGACCACGCGGTGTGGAGCCGTCGCTTCGCCCGGATGCTGCGCGAGACGTGCGTCGAACGCGGCCTCTCCTCCGTGCACGTGAACTTCTGCCCGCCCGAGGATCTCTGCCCGCTCGAAGAAGCCGGCTTCGTGCGGCGCCTCGGCCTGCAGTACCAGTGGCGGAACGCGGGTTACGCGACCTTCGCAGACTTCCTCTCGTGCTTTCGGAGCAAGCGCAGGAACCAGATCCTGCGCGAGCGGCGCGACGTGCGCGCGGCCGGAATCTCGATCCAGATCCTCGAAGGTGACGAGATTCCGGATGCCCTCTTCCCGCGCATGTTCCAGATCTATCTCTCGACGCTCTCGGGCAATCCCTGGGGCCGACAGTACCTGAACGAACGATTCTTCGAGCTGCTTCGGGAGCGCTTCCGCCGGCGACTCTGTTTCGTGATCGCGCGCCTAGGAGGCGAGGTCGTCGCCGGAACGCTGAACGTTCGCAAGGGGACCGCGCTCTACGGGCGCTACTGGGGGGCACTTCGCGAGGTCCGTCATCTCCACTTCGACGTCTGCTACTACACGGCGGTCGAACACTGCATCGCCGAGCGCCTCGAGCGTTTCGAGCCCGGTGCAGGCGGAGACTTCAAGCAGATGCGCGGCTTCGACGCGCAGCCCACCTTCAGCGCGCACTTCCTGGCCGAGCCGCGCCTGGCGCGCGCGGTTGCGCTCCATCTCGAAACCGAGCGCACGCAGATGGAGCGCGCGATCGCCTTCATCAGGGCACAGAGCGCGCTGAAACCTACGGCGACCTGAGCCCTAGCCGATCGCGCTCCGCAGGCGCTCGATGCGCAGCTCGAGGGGCGGGTGGCTCATGAAGAAGCGGAGCATGCCGTCGCGGCCCGAGATCTGCATCGTCGCGAGCGCAGGCGCGGCTCGCCCCTGCGCCACGGTCTCGTGGTCGCGCTTCAGGGCCTCGAGCGCCCGGATCATGCTCTCGCGACCGGCCAGATGCGCCCCGCCAGCATCGGCCCGGAACTCGCGCCAGCGCGAGAAGGCCATCACGACCATGGAGCCGAGCACCATGAAGACGATCTGGAACACGAGAACGCAGACGAAGTAGAGGCCCTGGGACATCCCGCCCTCGCGATCGTTTCCGCGCAGCGCCTGCGCGACCACATAGGCGAGCACGCGTGCGAGGAACATCACGAACGCGTTCACGACGCCCTGCAGCAGCGTCATGGTGACCATGTCGCCGTTGGCAATGTGCGTGATCTCGTGGCCGAGAACGCCCTCGACCTCCGGACGGTCGAGCTTGCGGAGAAGACCCGTGGAGACCGCCACCAGGGAGCGAGACTTGCTCGGCCCCGTGGCAAAGGCGTTGATGTCGTCGGACTGGTAGACACCGACCTCTGGCATGGGGATGCCGGCTCCCTGTGCCAGCCGCTGCACGGTCTGCACCAGCGTCTGCGCTCCGGCGTCGCGGGTGTCGGGCTCGATCACCTGCACGCCCATCATGCGCTTGGCCGTCCAGCGGGAGATGAGCAGCGAGATCAGGGCACCGCCCATGCCCCAGACCAGGCAGAAGACGGCAAGAGACACCAGGTTGAGCCCGTTCTGCTCGAGAAAGGGCTGGACGCCGAGCAGGCCGAGAACCACCGTGATGGTGGTCATCACGAGCAGGTTGACGAGCAGGAAGAGGAAGATGCGCTTGACCAAGATGGAATCCTCCAAGGGCAAGAGATCGCATCCCGCCGGCCGCTGTCAAGCGAGCCCCGGCGGGCGTTCCCGGCGCCCCCCGCGCGGAGCCCCCGGGGACGTCGCGTCCGTTCTCCGGTAGACTGCCGGGCCCGCCGGCCGATTCATTCCGGCGCGAGGAGCGGCATGACTCCGCGCAAGGTCGAAAACCAGCTCCGAGCCCTGTTCGAGCGGCGGATCCTCGTCCTCGACGGAGCGATGGGCACCATGGTCCAGCGCCGCAACCTCACGGAAGCCGACTTCCGGGGCGAGCGATTCAAGACCCATCCGAAGGACCTGCGCGGCAACAACGATCTGCTGATCCTCACCCGGCCGGACGTGATCCGGGACATCCACGAGGAATACCTCGCGGCTGGCAGCGACCTCATCGAGACGGGCACCTTCAGCGCCACCCGCATCGCGCAAGCCGACTACGGCCTCGAGAGTCTTGCCTACGAGCTCAACCTCGAGGGCGCGCGCCTGGCCCGCGAGGCCGCCGACACCTTCTCGCAGCGCACCCCCGACCGGCCCCGCTTCGTGGCCGGCGCCCTCGGTCCCACGAACCGCACGCTCTCGCTCTCGCCCGACGTGAGCGATCCGGCGTATCGCGCTTCGAGCTTCGAAGAGATGCGCGCGGCCTACGCGGAGCAGGTTCGGGGGCTCATCGACGGCGGCAGCGACGTGCTGCTGGTGGAGACCATCTTCGACACCCTCAATTCGAAGGCGGCCTTGTTTGCGATCGAGGAGGTCTTCGACGAGAAGGGTCTGCGGCTCCCGATCTTCATCTCGGTGACGATCGTGGACCGCAGCGGCCGCACCCTCTCCGGCCAGACCCTCGACGCGTTCTGGACCTCCGTCGCGCACGCCAGGCCCCTCTGCGTCGGCATCAACTGCGCCCTCGGCGCGGCCGACATGCGCCCCTACGTCGAGGAGCTCTCCGGCCTCGCCGACTGCTTCGTCTCGGCCTATCCGAATGCGGGCCTTCCCAACGCCTTCGGCGGTTATGACGAGGATCCCGAGACCACCGCGCGGCTGCTTCGGGAGTTTGCCGAGGAGGGCTTCGTGAACCTCGTCGGCGGCTGCTGTGGCACCACGCCAGACCACATCCGCGCCGTAGCGCGCGCGATGGAGGGCCTGCCGCCCCGCCGTCTGCCCGCCCGACGGAGCGGCCTGACGCGCCTGTCCGGGCTCGAGACGCTGACGATCCGCCCCGAGAGCAACTTCATCATGATCGGTGAGCGCACCAACGTCACCGGCTCCAAGCGCTTCATGAACCTCGTGAAGGCCGGAGACTTCGGAAAGGCCCTCGAGGTGGCCCTCGAACAGGTGCGCGGCGGCGCCAACATCCTCGACGTCAACATGGACGAGGGCATGCTCGACTCCGAGCAGGCGATGACGACCTTCCTCAATCTCATCGCAGGCGAGCCCGAGATCGCACGCATCCCGATCATGATCGACAGCTCGAAGTGGAGCGTGATCGAGGCCGGTCTGCGCTGCGTGCAGGGCAAGGGGGTCGTGAACTCGATCAGCCTCAAGGAGGGCGAGGCCGAGTTCCTGGCGAAGGCGAAGCTCGTGCAGCGCTACGGCGCCGCCGTCGTGGTGATGGCCTTCGACGAGCAGGGGCAGGCCGATACCGCCGAGCGCAAGGTGGCGATCTGCCAGCGGGCGTACCGGCTCCTCACGGAAAGCGCCGGCTTCGATCCGGCCGACATCATCTTCGACCCGAACGTCCTCGCCATCGCCACGGG
>CAYOIG010000496.1:0-4905 GCA_964403915.1 uncultured Myxococcaceae bacterium | reverse complement strand
CAGCCTCGACGCGCGGGCCTGCACGTTGCTGGCCAGTCTCGAGGCTGACCTCGTCGCCGAGGACATCGGCGCCACGCCGGCCGGTGGGCGTCTCGACACCCTTGGTCGCAAGAAGGCCTGGTTCGAGCGTTGGCGCCTGCTGGTGGATCGCGGCCTCGCGGCGTTTCCCGGCCGCGACCGCCCTCGGCTCCTCGACCCGCAGAGTGAGGATTTCGAGCGAATCTCGGCAGAGGTGCGCGGCGGCGAGAATCCGTTCGGATCCGACCTGATCCTCCTCGAGCTCGCAGCCTTCGAGGCCTACGGGCCCCTCGCTCCCGGCGACACACGCCTGCGTGACCGCATCGGCCTCGCACCCTCACTGCAGCAGCGGGTCCGCGCCGGGGCGCTCGCCCGAGCGGCGCGGCGACTCGGGCTTCCAGCGAGTGAAGGCGCCACGCTGCGAGGTGCGCTCGGAACGGCCCACCGCGAGCTCGCGGGCCTCTGGCCGCGGGTTCTGCTGGGTGCAGCGGCCGGCACCGCGCTCGGCGCCCTCACGCTGGGCATCGCCGCCCCCCTGGCGGCTGGCCTCGTCGGTAAGGCAGTGGGCGCGGCAGGCCTGCTCGCACTCAAGTCGGGGCTCGCCGCGCTCGGTGGGCACGCCGTCGTCGGCGCCGGCCTCGGTGCCGCCGGTGGCACGGCGCTCGTCGTCGGCGGCGGCGTGCTGCTCGGCTCGGACCCGGCGCACGAGAGCGCCCCGGCCATCACGGTCCTGACGCCGGCCGGCGCCCTTCTCTCCAGCGCGAAGATCGAGGTCTTTCTGCGGCGCATCGTCGCAGAGCGCCATCACGCGCTGCCGATCTTCCGGGCGATCCTCGGCGAGCTGCGAGCGTCCGTCGCACGCCTGCGCGCCGAGCTGCCCTCCTTCCGGCTCGATCCTTCGCACACCTCGAAGCAGGTCCGCGAGCGCGAGCAGGTGATCTCGATCCTCGAGCGCGTGGCCGAGCGCAACGAAGACTGGGCCAGACGACACGGAATCGCGTAGACCGGTGTCGGATCAGCGCGCCGGGCCAGCCTTCCGGATCGCGAGCCAGTAGGGCTGGGACCGCTTCGCGAGTATCGCGGCCGGGTCATCGGCCCGGATCACCTCGAGGATCTCGCGCGGCGTCCACTCGTCTCCCCAGGTCTCACCGCAGCGCTCGCTGTCGAAGCCGAGAGCGGCGACCTCGCCCGGCAGCGGCGCATCGGAGACGATCGCGTCGTAGGCGCTCCAGTCGGGCGCCGAGAGACCGCGCACGAAGCCATCGATTCGCAGGCCGCCGCCCGTGGCCACGCGCAGCTTGCTCGCGAGGTGCGCCGACTCCCCGATCTGCGCCACCCGGCGGCCTGCGAGCTCCGGCACGGCGAGCCTTGCGGCGAGCGCCGGCACCGGAGTGCGTGAGAAGCCGGAGCGCACGGCCGTCTGGCCGACGCTCTGCGCCACGAGCGCCGTGAGCGCCAGTGCGAGCAGCGCAGCGACGGGTGCCCCCCGTCGTGCGAGGAGAATCCCGCCAGCCGCGGCCGCTCCGGTTGTGAGGCCCGCGACGACGAGGCCGCTCGCG
Organism: uncultured Myxococcaceae bacterium; assembly: GCA_964403915.1. Taxonomy (GTDB): domain Bacteria; phylum Myxococcota_A; class UBA9160; order UBA9160; family UBA9160; genus MYXO. The sequence goes on along the minus strand of CAYOIG010000496.1, from coordinate 3,328 downwards.
ATCCGTGCCCCGCCGGCCACGAGCACGACGGCTCCCGCCGCCACCACCCAGAGCACGGCCAGACACGCCCCACGCAGCGCCGCGCCAGCGCGCTCCTGCCGTGCGAGCGTCACGAGCGCACCGGCCAGCACCAGGGCAAGCAGCGGATAGGCGGGGGCGAGAAAGCGACCACGCACGATGTTGCCCGCCGAGAAGAGCAGCAGCAGGAGCAGAAGCCAGCCGAAGGCGAAGCGCACCAGGAAACGCTCTCGCCGCACGAACTCCTGCAACCGGTCGCGACTCTGAAGCGAGCCGAGCGCGGCGAGCAGCACCCAGGGTGCCAGATGTTCCAGCGCCGTCGTCGCGTACTTCATCAGGTGGCGCAGGTACGCGCCGATCGTCAGGACGGCTCTTCCGACCACCTGGTCGCTCATCGGACGCTCCAGCGCCCCCGGGCCATGCACCAGGCCATAGATCCCGAATCCGGCCAGGCCGAGCAGGACACCGAGCGGCGTGAAGAGCGGATGCAGGAGCTGCCGCAGCCGCGTCCGGCGATCCCGCGACAGCGCTGCAACGCCGAAGACGAAGCCCAATAGCACGGCACCCAGCCCGCCCTTCGTGGCCGTCGCGAGTCCGGCGCCGATCCATGCCAGGGCAGCCGAGCCCTGCGTCTCGCCCCGGCCGCCGAGCAGGAGCGAAGCGAAGCCCACGAGACCCAGCATCAGGAAGAGACATAGGAGGATGTCCGGTGTCGAGCGCGGCGCGAGCGCCAGGAAGTCGGGGCAAGCCGCAACGATCGCAGCAGCGAGGAGCGCTGACTCGGGATCGCGAAGCAGCCGCAGGCCGGACCACCAGGTCACCCAGACCAGCAGCGCGCCGGCCAGCAGAAACGGGAGACGCGACGAAAACAGGCTGATCCCGAAGAGCTCATAGCTTCCGGCGAGCGCCAGATAGCCGAGCAGCGGCTTCTCGAAGCGAAGGCTCCCGTCGGGATAGCGCGGGGTCAGCCAGTCGCCCGACTGCACCATGCCGATCGCGGCATCGGTGTAGAAGCGCTCGTCACCGTGGTAGTGCGTAACGTCGAAGAGCTGCGGCACCTGGAGCGCGAAGAAGGCCAGCGCCAGAAGCAGCGCCGCGGCCCGCCGGCTCGGCGCCTCGGCCACCACGACGCTCATCCCCGTAGCAGCCGCTGCACGTACTCCCGCACGCCCTGCTCGAGCGGTGTGAAGGCACTGAGATAGCCGGCAGCGCGGAGCTTCTCCATCCGCGCCTCGGTGAAGTACTGGTAGCGCCCTCGCAGCTCGGCCGGGGTGTCGACGAAGGCGATGCGCGGCGGAACGCCCAGGGCGGTGAAGGTCGCGCGGACGAGATCGAGAAAGGTCCTGCCCTTCCCGGTGCCGAGATTGAAGATGCCGCGTGCAAGCGGCCGCTCCAGCGCGAAGTGGAGCACGGCCACCACGTCGGACACGAAGATGAAGTCGCGCGTCTGGTGCCCGTCTTCGATCCCCGGCCGGTGGCTGCGGAACAGCGTCACCTCTCCCGAGCGCTGGATCTGGTCGAAGCCCTGCAGCACCACGCTCGACATCTTCCCCTTGTGACGCTCTCCGAATCCGTAGACGTTGAAGAACTTGAAGCCGCTCCACGCGGGCGGATGGTGGCTCCGCGCCTCTTCGGCCAGCGCCCACAGGTCGAAGCGCTGTTTCGAATCCCCGTAGGGGTTGAGCGGACGGAGCGACGGGATGCGCGCCTCGTCGTCGTCGTAGCCCTCGCTGCCAGCTCCGTAGGTGGCTGCGCTGCTGGCGTAGACGAAGGGCACGTTCTCCCGCGCGGCGAAACGCCAGAGTGCCTTCGTATACTCGACGTTCACGCGCTCGAGATGGGCCACGTCCATCTGCGTCGTGTCCGTGCAGGCGCCCAGATGCACGATGCCGCGCAGAGCGGGTCGCTCGGCCTCGAGCCAGCCAACGAGCTTCTCCCGATCGATCACCCGGCCGAAGGCGATCTCCCGGTGCTCCGTGCGCTCCGCGAAGTGAGCCGGTGCGTCGACCGCCAGGAAGGGGGCTCCACGCGCGAGGCACGACTCCACGAAGCGCGCGCCGATGAAGCCGGCGGCTCCCGTGACGAGCAGCGGTGCTCCGGAAGCCGACGCCACTCAGTCGCCCAGCAGGTAGGCGAAGATCAGCGGCGCCACGATCGTGGCGTCGGACTGGATCATGAACTTCGGCGTCTCCACGTCGAGCTTGCCCCAGGTGATCTTCTCGTTCGGGACGGCCCCGGAGTAGCCGCCGTAGCTCGTCACCGCATCGCTGATCTGGCAGAAATACCCCCAGAACGGCACGTCCTCGCGCTGCAAGTCCTGGATGATCGTCGGCACGGCGCAGATCGCGAAGTCGCCGGCGATGCCACCGCCCACCTGGAAGAAGCCGACGCTCGGCCTCCCGTCGCCCAGGCCGCAGTGCTCGAGGTACCAGCGGATCAGATGCTCCATCTGCTCCGTGCCCGACTTCACGCACTGGTGGTGCGGAACGGCTCCCCGGTAGACGGCCGCCGCGAACATGTTGCCGGTCGTGCTGTCCTCCCAGCCCGGCGACCAGATCGGGATGCCCCGCTCCTGCGCGGCGATGAACCAGCTGTTCTCCTTCGGGATCTGATAGAACTCCTCCATCCGACCGTCGCGGAACAGATCCCACAGGAACTCCGCTTCGAACTGTCGCTCGCCCCGCTCGCACGCCTGCTTCCAGCGTTCGATCAGGCGCCGCTCCATGTGGCGCATGATGGTCTCGGGAATGCAGGTATCGGTCACCCGGTTGAAGCCGCGCTCGTAGAGCCGCTTCTCGTCCTGCGCGGACAGGGCGCGCCAGTCCGGGATGATCTCGTACTCCTTGTACGCAAGGAGGTTGAAGAGATCCTCTTCGAGATTCGCGCCGGTGCAGCAGATCGCGTGGACCTTCCCGGCGTGGATCATGCGCGAGAGGATCTGTCCGACCTTCGCGGTGCTCATGGCACCGGCGAGGCTGACGAGCATCTTCCCGCCCGACGCCAGGTGCTGCTCGTAGGCCTGCGCCGCCGCAACGGTCTCGCGGCTGTTGAAGTGCAGAAAGTGCTGCTCCATGAAGCGGCGGATGGTGCTCAAGGCTCCTCCAATGCCCACACTGCCCTCTGCGGCGCAGTGCGCGGCCTCCGGCGCGCAAGCCTAGGCCGGGGCAGAGCCCCCGGCCACGGGCGCTCACGCCGCTGCCCGCCTCTCGGCTTGCAGGATGCGAGTGGCGCGGCACGCTCCAGGCACGATGATCACCGCCGTCCCGGAGCCGGGCAGCGACCTCTCTGCGCCGGGCGACCGTCGCCCGCG
>CAYOIG010000495.1:0-1518 GCA_964403915.1 uncultured Myxococcaceae bacterium | reverse complement strand
CAGCCCCTCGATGTCCTCCTCGTCGGTGCCGAGCGCTGCCAGGCTCACCGAGACGAAGGCCGACGGATGCGCGGCGAGCCACTCGGCGTGCCGGCGGGCGAACCCGATCATGTGCGGCGGGTACTCCTCGATGTGAATGGGCGCGCACACGAGGGCGGCATCGTAGGGCTCGAGCGAGAAGTCGCCGGGCGCGACCGAGACATCGATGGGGTCCACCTCAAAGCCCGCCGCGCGCAGCGCCAGCGAGAGCCGCGCGGCGATCTTCGCCGTGTGCCCCTCCTTCGTTGCGTAGGCAATCGCGCACCGGGCCATCGTCCACCTCACATCGAGCACGAGCGGTTCCGCGCTGACTACGGTAACCCGTCGGGGCCAGTCGCAGCGGAGGGCGTCCCGGGGCGGAGGGGCCACGTCGGATCGGGAGGCCGGGAGAAGCTACCCGCCGCCGACCGCGACCGCGTCGTCACGGCCGTAGGCCTGGTCACCGGCCTCGCGAGCGGTGCCCAGCACGCCGAGGAGCCCCTGGATCAGCCTGATGACGTCCTCGGTGAGCGCGACCGTCCCGAGGCGTAGTCGTTGCACCGATCCACTGCGGGTGCGCACGCGCAGTTCGACCGGTGCGGCACCCGGTGACGAGGCGAGCACGGCGATCACCTTGCGCACGCGACGCCGGTCCGCGGGCTCGTCCGTCGTCTCGTCCAGCTCGATCAGGAGGCGACGAGGCCCCACCAGCTCCTCGGGGGGCCGGGCAGGCACCCGAGGAGCGGCAGGCTCCGCGCTCGGACCGGCGCCACCGACGATGCGGAGGTGCCCGCGAGCAGCGCCCGAGGTCGCAGGCGCCTCGATGCCGGGCCCATCACCGGCAGCCAGTGCCGGCTCGGGGGAGCCTCGGCGCTTCCGCACCTTGAATCGAGCCGGGTCGAACCCGACCGGGCTGCCCGTGTCGAGGTCGTAGGCTCACAGGTCCTCGACGGCGAACGTGACGCGGTCCATGCGCTGGCGAACGCTGACCCGAGCCAGCAACACGTTCCCCTCGACGAGCAGTTCGCGGTAGCGCTCGTAGCCGTCCGGCCACAGCGTCAGCTCCGCGGTGCCGCCCAGGTCCTCGAGGCCGAACGCGGCGAACGTCTTGCCCTGGCGCGTGCTCAGTCGGCGGACCGTGGTGACCGTGCCCGCGACCACCGCCTCGGCACCCACGAGCTCAGGGCCGAGCTCCGTGAGCTGCGCCGTGAGGTGGTCCGCGAGGTCGACCGCCGCCTGCTTGAACGGGTGGTCGGACATGTAGGCGCCGAGTAGCTCCTTCTCCCAGCCGAGCAGCTCCGCCCGAGGTGTGACGAGCACGGGCAGCTCGAGTGCAGGCAGCGGCGTGTCCTGCGCCGTCCCGAACATGTCGAACATCGAGGTCTGGCCCGTCTCGCGGAGCCGGACCTCCTGCTGTGCGAGCGAGAGGATGCGGTCGATGCCGAAGACGATGCTCGAGCGGTCGCCGAGGCTGTCGAGCGCGCCCGCCTTCGCGAGCGA
>CAYOIG010000494.1:0-4451 GCA_964403915.1 uncultured Myxococcaceae bacterium | reverse complement strand
ACGAGTTCCCGCTGCGCATGCTGTTGAACATGGATCCGCCCGAGCACCAGGCGATGCGCGCGTTGGTGAGCAAGCGCTTCACGCCTCGGGCGTTGGAGCGCATCCGCGCGCAGGTCGACGGCATCGCGACGGACATTCTCGATCGAGCCATGCATACGCGCGGCGAGGAGGAAGAGGCGGATTTCGTCGAGCGCATCGCGGCCGTTCTGCCGATCTGGGTGATCGCCGAGATGCTCGGCGTGCCGCGGGCCGATTGGGAGATGCTCTTTCACTGGACCAACCGCACGATCGGCGCCGCGGACCGCGAGTATCGCGAGCCGGGCAAGACCGCAGAGGAGACGATGCAGGCGGCGCGGCTCGCGCTCTTCAAGTACTTCAGCGACCTCACGGCCGAGCGGCGCGAGCGCCCCCGCGACGACATCGTGAGCGTGCTGGCGAGCGCGCGCCTGCGAGGCGAGCCGCTGCCAGTGTTCGAGCTGATGTCCTACTACATGCTGCTCGTCGTGGCCGGAAACGAGACCACGCGCAACGCGACCAGCGGAGGCCTGCTGGCGCTGATCGAGAATCCGGGCGAGCTCGAGAAGGCGCGCGGCAATCCGGCGCTCCTGAGGCCGCTCGTCGAGGAGATCCTGCGCTGGACCTCGCCCGTGATCCACTTCTGCCGCACGCCCGCGCAGGATGTCGAGCTCCGGGACCGCAGGATCCGCGCGGGCGAGCGACTCGTGCTCTTCTATCCGTCGGCGAATCGCGACGAGCGTGTGTTCGACGCGCCGGACACGTTCCGGATCGAGCGATTTCCCAACCGGCACATCGCCTTCGGGATCGGCGAGCACTTCTGTCTGGGCGCGCACGTCGCGCGGCTCGAGCTGGAGGTGATCTTCCGCCACCTCGTGGCGCGGCTCGAGCGCGTCGAGCTCGCCGGACCGATTTCCCGCCTCTACTCGAGCGTCGTGGGTGGGATCAAGCACATGCCGATCCGCTACCAGCTGCGGCCGACCCTGAACTGAGGCGCGACCGCAGTGGCTGACTTGGTCGCTCGTCTGGCAGATCTGATCGCCGCATCACCGTTCCATCGGCGCCTGGGCTTTCGCGTCGAGCAGGCTCGCGAGGGCTTCGCCCGCATCCGCCTGCCCTACGATGAGGCGAACACGACCGCGCGCTCGGCGCTGCACGGCGGTGCCATCGCCGCGACGGCCGACCTCGCGGCCGCGCTCGCGGCATGGTCGGGCGAGGGGCTGTCGCCGGCGCGGACGGTGGGCCGCACGCTGTCCTGCGACGTGAGCTACCTCGCGGGCGCACTCGGCGAGGACATCTTCGGCGAGGCGGAGGTTCTGCGGCGAGGCAAGGAGATCGTGTACAGCGGGGTGCGCGTGCTGAACACGGGCGGCAAGCTGCTCGCCACCGCCAACCACGTGTTCCACCTCTGCCCCAAGGCGGCGCGCTGATGCCCTTGCCGCCCGCCGATCCGGAGGTCGTACGGCGCAACGGCGAGCTCATGCGCGCGCTCGACGGCCGCATGCCGTACATGGCGAACCTCGGCTTCCGCCTGCTCGAGACCGGTCACGGCCACGCGCGCTTCCTGCTGCCCTACGGCGACGCGGCGGCGGGGGACGACGGCGGACTCGCGGGAGGCGCGCTGCTGTCGGCCGTCGACCACGCCGGCTCGCTCGCCGCATGGCTCACGATGGAGTTCGGGAATCCGGCGTGGTTCGGCTCGACCGTGAACACGAAGCTGCAGATCTTCCAGGCCCGGATCACCTGCGACCTGATCGTCGACGCCAGAGCCGAGGGTGCGGACGGCTCGTTGATCCACTCGCGCGTCCAGTTCGTCACGGCCGAGGGCGGCTTGCCCGTCGCCACGGGCACGACGATCTACCGCATCGTTCGGCGGGAGTGAGCGCTCCCACGGCGCGACGCCGGAAGTGATACGATACGCGGCGGCTGCGCACGATCAGAAATGCACGGGCGTCGTCGGGGTGGCCGCGCCGACGAGGAGGAACGCATGGCACAGGAGAGTTTCGCGGAACGCTTCGATCCCGCCGTCGCGGAGGGCTTTCTCAAGGCGAACGAGCGCCTGACCGGCCTGCCTCGCTACCTGGGCGTGCGCATCGTCGATGTGGGTCCGGGCACGCTCGCTGCCGAGATGGAGGTCGAGCCGGAGCTCCTGACGCCGTTCGGGAACATCCACGGCGGTGTTCTGTCGGCGCTCTGCGACCACGTGCTCGGCTGCGTCTGCTACCCGCTCATGAAGCGCGGGCAGTGGGCGGCCACGACCGAGTTCAAGATCAACCTCCTCGCGCCGGTGAGCCGAGGCACGATTCGCGCCGAGGCGACGGTCGCCTCCCTCTCGCGCACACTGGCCGTGGTCCGCATCGAGATCCAGAACGAGGGCCGGCTCGCCGGACTGGCGCAGGGAACGGTGACGATCCGCGATCCGAAGCCGAGCTGAGCGAAGCCTTCCGGCGAACCAGGAGGAGATCATGGCCCACATCGAACCCCCCGGCTTTCCGATCGAGCGCGGCAAGATTCACGAGTTCGCGAACTCGATCCTCGACGACAATCCGCTCTACCACGACCTCAACGCGGCGAAGGCCGCAGGGCTGCCGTCGGTCGTCGCGCCGCCCACCTTCTCGTCGGCGGCCGCCTTCTTTCCCACAAAGGGCGCGGGAGGATCCCCGATCGCGGGGCTCGACATGCGCTTTGCGCTGCACGGAGGACAGGAGCTCGTGTTCGAGCGCCCGATCTTCGCGGGCGATGTCCTGCGCGCCGAGCCGGGCGAGACGAAGCAGTACGAGCGCGAGGGGAAGCGCGGCGGCGCGATGAAGTTCTGGGAGACGGAGACGATCTACCGCGACGCCGAAGGCAAGATCGTGCTGCGCCTGCGCAACACGTTGATCCAGACCGCAGGGGTGGTGAAGTGATGAGCAGCCCGTTCGAAGGGGTGAAGGTCGGCGACGCGCGGAGCTTCGAGATCGCGGAGATCAACCGCACTCACTTCGTGCGCTACGCCGGTGGCGGCGGAGACTTCAATCCCATTCACCACGATCAAACCTTTGCCGAGAAGGCGGGGCTGCCCACGGTGTTCGGCATGGGCATGTTCACAGCCGGGGTGCTGAGCCGGATCCCGGCGGAGTGGTTCGGCCCGACGTCCGTCCAGCGCTACTCGATCCGGTTCACCTCGCGCATCTGGCCGGGCGACACGCTCACCTGCAAGGGAAGCGTCGTGAAGGTCTACCAGAAAGACGGCACGCCCCACGTCGACCTGGCGCTCGAGGCGCTGAACCAGAAGGGCGAAGCGCTGATCCACGCCGAGGCGACCTGTCGCCCCTGGAGGGCCTGAAGACTGGAGGGGCTGTACTTCGAGGACTACGGACCGGGAACGAGCTTCCGGACGCCCGGTCGCACGATCACCGAGGCCGACCTGGTCAACTTCATCGGTGTTTCGGGGATGTTCGAATCCCTCTTCGTCGACGTCGAAGCACTGCGCGGCACACCGTACATGGGGCGTCTGGTGCCCGGGGCGCTGACCTACGCGGTGGCGGAGGGGCTGCTCATCCAAACGGGCGCGTTGCACGACCGCGGGCTCGCCTTCCTGGGCGCCGAGATCCGGGTGTCCGCCCCCGTCTATGTGAACGACACACTGCGTGTGCACGTCGAGCACGTGAGCTCGCGTGAGACGCGACGCGGGGACCGCGGGCTCGTGACGACGAAGCACCACGTGCTGAACCAGCGCGGCGAGGAGGTCATGGCCTACACCGCGACGCGCCTGATCCTGCGCCGTTCAGCTAACCCGTGATTCCGGGCCGGAGCAGCGACTTCAGCAGGGCGCGCGTGCGCGCCCGGTCCTCGACCGAGGGCTCGAGCTCGGTTGCGCGCAGGTCCGTGGCGCCGGCCTCCTCGAGCGCAGCGATCCCGGCGCGAACGCGCCGCTCGTCGCCGATCAGGCAGATGTCCTCGGGCCCCTTCGCTCCTTCCCGGTCGAGCATGGCCCGGTAGGACGGGAGTCCGCCGTAGCGGCCGAGCTTCTCGACCGCGTAGCGGCGGGCGCGCTCCACGTCGTCGGTCACGCAGACGGGAAGGCCCACCACCACCCTCGGCGCCGGCCGCCCCGCGCGCTCGGCCGCCGCGCGCACACCCGGCACGATGTGCTCGCGCACCGTCTTGGCTCCGCACATCCACGTGACCGTCCCGTCGGCCTCGGCGCCCGCGAGCTCGAGCATGCGCGGCCCCAGGCCCGCGACGAGCAGAGGCACCGGTGGCGCGGCCACGGTGAGCGCGCCGCGCGCCACCAGATGGCGGCCGACGACCTTGGTCGCTTCTCCGCGCAGGAGCGGCCGCAGCGCCGCCACGTACTCGCGCGTGTGGCCGAGCGGGTGCGCGTACGACCCGCCCCACATCTGCTCCACGATCAGCTTGTGCGACGGACCGATGCCCAGGACCAGGCGCCCACC
>CAYOIG010000493.1:0-6338 GCA_964403915.1 uncultured Myxococcaceae bacterium | reverse complement strand
GTGCGGGCCTATCTGCACACCTACGGCCTGCCGACGCTGATCACGAACTGCTCCAACAACTACGGCCCCTACCAGTTTCCCGAGAAGCTGATCCCGCTGATGGTGCTCAACGCGATCGAGGGCCGGCCGCTGCCGATCTATGGCGACGGCGCCAACGTGCGCGACTGGCTCTACGTCGAGGATCACTGCGAGGGCATCGCGCTCGTTCTCGAGCACGGCCGCGTCGGAGAGAAATACAACATCGGCGGCGGCAACGAGCGCACGAACCTCGAGATCGTGGATCGCCTCTGTGAGTCGCTGGAGAAGCTGCTTCCAGCGCGCGACAACCCGGCACTCGTGGCGCAGGGCCTGGCAACCTACGGGGCGCTGAGGACGTTCGTCGCCGATCGACCCGGCCACGACCGGCGCTACGCCATCGACGCCACACGCATCCGCAAGCAGCTCGGCTGGCGACCGCGCCACGACTTCGAGACGGGTCTCGCGCGCACCGTGCGCTGGTATCTCGAGAACCGCGAGTGGTGCGAGGCCGTGCAGTCGGGAAAGTATGGCCGCGAGCGGCTCGGCGTCGGCGCGGCCGAGACGGAGCCCGCCCGATGAAGGGCATCCTTCTCGCCGGTGGCTCCGGAACGCGCCTCTATCCGGTGACTCGCGGCGTCTCGAAGCAGCTCCTGCCGATCTACGACAAGCCCATGGTCTACTACCCGCTGTCGTCCCTGATGCTGGCCGGTATCCGTGAGGTGCTGCTGATCTCGACGCCGCACGACCTCGAGGCCTTCGAACGTCTGCTCGGCGACGGCAGCGCCCTCGGTATGCAGATCTCCTACGCTGCGCAGCCGCGGCCGGAAGGTCTCGCGCAGGCCTTTCTGATCGGGCGCTCCTTCGTCGGCCGCGACCGCGTGGCGCTCGCCCTCGGCGACAACGTCTTCTACGGCCACGGCTTCCCGCAGAGCCTCGAGGCGGCGGCGGCACGCGCGCACGGCGCTACGGTCTTCGGCTACCAGGTGCGCGATCCCGAGCGCTACGGCGTGGTGGAGTTCGGCGCTGGCGGGCGCGTGCTCTCGATCGAGGAGAAGCCGAAGGCTCCGCGCTCGAGCTATGCGGTGACGGGGCTCTACTTCTACGACAATCGTGTGCTGGACATCGCAGCGGGGCTCGCGCCGTCGCCGCGCGGAGAGCTCGAGATCACGGACGTGAACGTCGCCTATCTCCGTCTCGGCGATCTGCACGTCGAGCTGCTCGGCCGCGGCATCGCCTGGCTCGATACGGGCACCCACGAGTCGCTTCTCCAGGCGGCGAACTTCATCCAGGCCATCCAGGAGCGGCAGGGTCTCGAGATCGCCTGCGTCGAGGAGATCGCCTTCCGCAAGGGCTGGATCGGCGCCGACGCGCTGGTGAAGGTCGCCACGGAGATGAAGAGCAACCGCTACGGCGCCTATCTCGCCGCTCTGGCCCGCGACGGAGGCGGCGCGTGAAGGTCCTTCCCACCGATCTCGCTGGCGTGGTCGTGATCGAGCCGGTCGTCTTCCGCGATCCACGGGGCTTCTTCGTCGAGACCTACCACGCCGCACGCTACGGAGAGGCCGGCATCGAGGCCGTCTTCGTGCAGGACAACCATTCCAAATCCGAGCGCGGAACTCTGCGCGGCCTGCACGCGCAGGAGCGCTTTCCGCAGGCCAAGCTGGTGCGCGTGATCGAAGGCGAGATCTGGGACGTGGCGGTGGACATCCGTCTCGGCTCGCCCACCTACGGCCGACACGTGGCGGTGACGCTCTCCGCCGACGATCAGCGCCAGATCTTCGTGCCCGCCGGCTTCGCTCACGGCTTCTGCGTGCTCTCCGAGCGTGCGCAGGTCGAATACAAGTGCACCGACTACTACCATCCGGAGGACGAGCTGCGCGTGCTCTGGAGCGACCCGGAGCTGGCCATCCCGTGGCCGATCGTGGCGCCGACCCTCTCGGACAAAGACCGCGCAGCGCTGCCACTGCACGCCCTCCGCGACCACCTGCCGCGCTACGGGGCCACGAAGGGCCCTGTCTAGCGGACGATCGGCTGATACGGGTCTGCGGTGAAGACGGACGCCGCCGCGTTCGCCTCCGGAACGATCGCAAGCGATTGCAGGACGGAGTCCGCGATGCGCCCGTTTCCGCTGAAGATGAACGCCTGCACGGTAGCATTGCAGCCGCCATCGCACGGCCCTTCTCCGCCGGCGAGGCGGCCGGTCTCCCGGACGAACGGCACGTTTTCGAACGCATTGGCGTCGAGGCTCTGAAGGCGTCGGAACGACTCGCCGCTGATACCGAGGCTAGGCGCCTCGATGTTCGCGAGCTCCAGCAGCACGCTGCGCTCGCCGAGATTCAGCGTGAGCGAAAAGTCGTACGCTCCTCGATCCGTGAGCGCGATGCCCGGCTTCGCGAAGACCGCGGTCTGCGAGCCCGAAGCGACCAGCGAGGCGAGATCGTCGTAGGTCGTGAGCTGTCCTGGCCCGGTGAACACCAGCGGCCCGCCGGAACCGCCACCGCCGCCGGCGGCGAACTCGCCCGCTTCCGTGTCGAGCGTCTTCAGGGAGTCCTGGGCAACCAGCGTCGATGCGGCGTCGATGCCCGCGAAGTCGCGGAGCCAGTCGAGCGCGTTGGTGCCCGTGGACCCTCCTGCCGCGCCCAAGCGCCCCGAGATCTCGGTGGCCGAGCGCGTGTCTCCGGTCTCGGCGCCAGCGGCGACGTCGGGCATGTCCCCGGCGGACGCCTTCGCCTCCGCGAGCCAGCCTGCCGGATCCGTCACCGACTGCGTGAGGGCGTTGAGCTCCTCTTCGGACACGCGGAAGGGCTCGAGCGGCGGCTGGTCGGGTCCCCCGATGCGCGTGCCGAAACCGGCACTTCGCACGCGCACGCAGCTCCCGGCGTTGCAGACCTCGATCGCGCCGGGCGGGGATCCGGTGTCGTTCTCGTGGCCCTCGCCCAGCAGCACCAGCAGCGCGGTCTTCGTCACCTCGTCCACGCGCCCAGCCACCAGCGTGCCGCGGATGCCCAGAGTGCCGGTCGGGAGCACCAGCTGGACGTCTTCCGGATGCTCCTTCGCGAGCTTGCCCGACACGAAGCGGAACACGCCCTGCGCGACACGTGCGCTCATCTTGCCGGTGCTCGTCGCAGGGTCGTAGACGAACTCGTCCACCACCAGCTCGCTCTCGGGGCCGATGGTGAAGACCGTCTGATCGAGCAGCAGGATCTGCGCGCCGGACCGCGCGCCGCTGCGAATCGTGTCCTGCATCAGGATCGGCTCGCCGCCCACGACCTGCCGCCCGTCCACCTGCTGCGGCCGCGAGAGGGCCACCTGGCCCCGAACTGCCGCCGAGACGCCCGCCTGCTCCGTCGCCACTGCCGGCAGCGATACCAGCAATACGGAAGCAAGAAGCGACAGGGCTCGCCCAGAGATCGACATCGAGGCACCCCCTCCGGTGGCCACGGCCAGACCGGCTCACGTCCGCTGGGTAGCCGCAGGCTCCGGAATGGTTCCGCCGATCGCGGTAAAACGACCCATCGGTAGCATAGATCGGCCGAACCCGGAAGCTGAGAATCGTGTCGGCCCGGCGCCCGAAACGGCCCGGTCTCTCAGGCGACGGGCTCGATCCCCCAGATCTCAGCGGCGTACTGGCGGACGGTGCGGTCGCTGGAGAAGGCGCCCATGCGCGCCACGTTCAGGATCGCGCGGCGCGACCAGCCATCGCGGTCCGTGTAGTCCTTCGTTGCGCGGGCCTGCGCCTCGACATAGGCATCGAAATCCGCGACCACGAAGTAGGGGTCGCGGTGCAGCATCAGGCTCTCCCAGAGCGGGCGGAACAGCCCGTGCTCGCGCGGGCAGAAGCGGTCGTTCTCGAGACAGTCGATCACGCGCTGGACGCAGCGACTCTCGCGCGCGATCGCGCGCGGGTCGTAGTTCCCGTTCTCGCGCAGCAGCTCCACCTCCTCGGCGCGCAGCCCGAAGATGTAGATGTTCTCGTCGCCGACGGCGTCGCGAATCTCGACGTTGGCTCCGTCCAGCGTCCCAATCGTGAGGGCGCCATTGAGGGCGAACTTCATGTTGCCCGTTCCGGACGCCTCCTTTCCTGCCGTCGAGATCTGTTCGGAGAGATTCGCGGCCGGGATGATGGCCTCGGCCAGCGAAACCCTGTAGTCCGGAACGAAGGCCACGCGCAGCACCCCGGCGGTCGCCGGATCCGAATTCACGATTTGCGCCACGTTGTTCACGAGCTTTATCACGAGCTTCGCGAGGAAGTATTCCGGCGCAGCCTTGCCGGCGAAGATGCAAGTGAGCGGGTGCGCAGGCAGCACGCCGTCCTCGACGATCGCGAGGTATTGGTGGATGACCCGCATCACGAACAGGAGCTGCCGCTTGTATTCGTGGATGCGCTTGACCTGGACGTCGAAGATCGACTCGGGATCCACCGAGACGCGCGTCAGGTCGAGGATCAGCTTCTCGAGCCGGGTCTTGTTCGCGCGTTTCACGGCGTCGAACTCGGCGCGGAAGCCGGCGTCGTCGGCGAGCGGCTCGAGGGCGCGAAGCGCGTCGAGGTCGCGGATCCAGCCGTCACCGAGCCGACCGGTGACGAGCTTCGAGAGCCCGGGATTCGCCCGCAGCAGCCAGCGGCGCGGCGTGATGCCGTTGGTCTTGTTGTTGATCCGGCCCGGGTAGATCTCGTCGAAGTCGGGGATGACGCGCGTGCGCAGCAGCTCCGTGTGGAGCTTCGCCACGCCGTTCACCGAGTGGGAGCCGACGATGGCCAGGTGCCCCATGCGAACCTGTTTCGGGAACCCCTCCTCGATGATCGACGTGCGGCGCAGTCGGTCGATGTCTCCAGGCCAGCGCCGGTTGACGTTCGACAGGAAGTCGAGATTGATGCGCTCGATGATCTCGAGGTGGCGCGGCAGCAGGCGGCCGAGCAGCGGCTGCGGCCACTTCTCGAGGGCCTCGGGCAGCAGCGTGTGGTTCGTGTAGCCGAGCGTTCGCACCGTGAGGTCGAACGCGCGCTCCCAGGGCAGGCGGTGCTGGTCTACGAACATGCGCATCAGCTCGGCCACCGCCAGCGCCGGATGCGTGTCGTTCATCTGGATCGCGACCTTGTCCGGAAAGGCATCGAACGAAGAGTTTGCGCGCAGATAGCGCGCGACGATGTCGCGGATCGCACAGGCGACGAAGAAATACTCCTGCAGCAGCCGCAGCTCCTTGCCCGCTTCGTAGGAGTCGGCCGGGTAGAGCACCTTCGAGATGCGCTCGGAGTGCATCTTCTCTTCGACCGCGCGCACGTAGTCGCCGCGGTTGAAGATCTCGATGTCGAACTCCGACGAGGCCCGCGCGCCGTAGAGGCGCAGCGTGTTGACCGTCCGCCCCCCGTAGCCAACGATCGGCATGTCGTGCGGTACGCCGACGATGACGCGCCAGTCGACCCAGGTGGCGCGGTCGTTGCCGAAGCGATCGGTCTGATGCTCGACGCGGCCGTATACGGGAACGAGGCAGGCCTCCTCGGAGCGTTCGATCAGCCACGGCGTGCCGAGAGTGCGCCAGCCATCGGGCCGCTCGCGCTGGTGGCCGTTCTCGATCAGCTGCCGGAAGACACCGTACTCGTAGTTGATCCCGTAGCCGAAGCCCGGCATGTCGAGCGTGGCGAGCGAATCGAGGAAGCAGGAGGCGAGCCTTCCGAGGCCGCCGTTGCCGAGTCCGGCATCAGGCTCGGCCTCGCGCACCTCATCGACGTCGATGCCGAGCTCCTCGAGGGCGTGGTGGCAGAGGTCGAGGATGCCGAGGGCCTGCAGGTTGCTCCCCAGGGAGCGGCCCATCAGGAACTCCATCGAGAGGTAGTAGACGCGCTTGGCCTCGGCCCCCTGGTAGCGGGCTTCGGTCTCGAACATGCGGTCGATGAGCAGGTCGCGAACCGCCAGGGAGGCGGCCATGAAGACGTCGTGGGCCGAGGCCTGGGACTGCTGCTTGCCGAGCGAGTACCGGACGTGGCGCTGGACCGCCTCTTCGAACGCCGCGATCTCGGCCGGCCGGCCGCCGGCCCCGTCGGTGCGCGCCAAGCCGTCTCTCCTCTCACCCCCCGGGGCCGCGATTGCGTGGCCGCAGGGGTCCCCGAGCGGCATCATACCCCGTGGATGCCTCATCGGAGGATTGCGCCTCGTGCTTGCGGCCCGCTCCGACCCCTCCTCCTGCCCCGACGCCAGGCCGTCCGCGGCGCTCGAGTCGCCTGCCGAGCGTGCCGATGCGTTGCACATGCCGGACGCAGCGGAACAGAAGGGGATCGGCCGAGCCGACCTCCATCTCCACACGACCTACAGCGATGGCACGGC
>CAYOIG010000492.1:0-2837 GCA_964403915.1 uncultured Myxococcaceae bacterium | reverse complement strand
CCGAGAGCGGGCGAGCCGAGGTTTCCAAAGACGAAGACCCAGTTGAAGAGCACGTTCGTGACGTTCGCGGCGAGCATCACGACGAGCGCCGGGCGCACGATTCCGCGGCCCTGCAGATAGGAGCGGAGCGCGAGATAGCCGAAGAGAGCGCCGATCGTCGGAATCTGGATGCCGATGTAGCGGCCTGCCGCCTCGGCCAGCCCGGGCTGCTGGCCCAGCAGGACGAGAATCGGCGTCGTGAAGGAGAGCGCCAGCGAGACGGCGAGCGTCACGAGGACCGACACGACCAGCCCGCGCTGGAGCGCGAGACCGACGGCGCGCCCGTCGCCGGCGCCGTGAGCCTGCGCCACCAGGGGATCGATGCCGATCACCAGCCCCTGACCGACGAGCAGCGTTCCGTAGAGGAAGGCATTCCCGAGCGCGGCTGCCGCAAGGGCGTCCACGCCGACGCGGCCGACGAAGAGCGTGTCGACCATGCCCATCAGCATGCTGCCGACCTGCACACCCATGATGGGCCAGGCCAGGCGGAACAGGCGCGCGAGCTCGTGGCGGTGCGTCGGCATGGCAGGCAGCGCGAGTCTATCGCGACGAGAGCGGCAGGCCGCTCCGAGCGGATCCGGAGCGGCCCCTCGCAGCGTTGGCGCCCGCTACCGTGGCGCGTGCACGGGAGCCAAGATGGACGACGCGCTGCAACGCAGGATCGACGACCTCTGGGCACAGCGGCTCGGCTGCAAGGCCGCGCTGCTGCGCACGCCGGGCATCCACGTGCTGGAGCCCGGCGCGGCGGATCGCACCGCCGTCTTCCTGCTCGCGCGCGAAGGAGCGCTCGTCGTGCGCGGCGAGCGCGCCGCTGCCAGCTCGCTCGAGGCGCACCTCGGGCAGGGCGCGATACTTCCGGCTCCGGATCTCGTCCGCGCCGCTCTCGGCGCCCGCGTGCTGCGCGTCGTCGGGCCGGCCGCTCTCGGCTACCGCGACCGCGCGCCCGGGATCCCGCCCGGCGCGGGGGCGCTGCGCCCGCTCGCACCGAGCGACCGTGCCGCCCTCGGCCGGCTTCGCGATGCCGTCACGGCCGAAGAGTGGGAGCACGCCAGCATCGGGTCCGGTAGCTCCGGGACACCGATCTTCGGGGCCTTCGAAGACGAGCGCCTGCTCGCCGTCGCGCGCTTCGAGGTGATTCTCGGCGAGGCGGCACACCTGGGAGCTCTCACGCATCCGGCGGCGCGCGGACGCGGCGCCGGACGCCGCGCCGTCGCGGCCGCGGCGCAGCTCGCTGCCGCGCAGGGGCTGCTGCTCCAGTACCAGACGCTGGTTTCGAACCATGCGTCGCTTCGCATCGCAGACGCGCTCGGCTTCGCATCGTACGCGACCTGTCTGGCAGTTCGCCTCGCCGCCGAGACTGCCCGCGCCGCGCGCCGGGTGCGCGACGCAGTGTGAACGCCCGCTGTCGCTGGCACGATGTGCACGCGTGGGCAATGCTCGCAGGACAGGATTCCATGTGCGGATGCAGCCCGGAGAGAAGCCGATGAAGCGCAAGAAAATCGGGCGACTGGTGCTCGCGTGCGTGGCCACGACGCTCGCTGCAGCCTGCTCCGAAGGCCCCGGAGGAGGGGGGGAGAGCGCCGCTCTCTCGCCGGCCGCCGCCGAAGGCAAGCAGATCTATGCCGCCAACTGCACGGCGTGCCACAACTTCGATCCGGCGCAGCCCGGAGCGCTCGGCCCGCAGCTCGCGGGCTCCTCCGAGGCCCTGCTCGCAGCCAAGGTGCTGCGAAACGAGTACCCGCCTGGCTACACGCCGAAGCGTGAGACGAAGGCGATGATCGCGATGCCCCAGCTCGAGCCGAAGATTCCGGCGCTCGCCGCCTATCTCGCGAGCGTTCCGGCCGGCTCCTGAGACGAAGACGCCGGCGGATCCGCGGATCCACCGGCGCCGTGAGGCCCGCCGCCCTGCCGCGCGCTCAGCCGGTCGTGATCTTCATGATCACGAAGAGCAGCACGGCAACGCCGAGACCGGCGTGGATCGTGCCGCGAACCGTCGCCAGCGGCTTCTGTCGCGCCTGTCCGGTGCCGACCAGCGCATTGGCCTCGATCGCGCCGAGCAGACCGAGAAAGAGGATCCAGTAGGCGGCATTGCCGCCGCCGGCAGCAAGACCGCTCAGATGGCTCGCCGCGCCCATGAAGAGCAGCATGCCGATCGAGAGCAGCGTGTTGGTGCGCGAGGCGAGCCCGGCGCGCGCGCCGCGTGCCGCAGCCTCGGGGATCGCCTGCCCGCCGCCGGCCACCTGGTTCGCCGAAGCGATCACCATCTTCTGCGCCGGCCAGATCACGAACCACACGTTCGCCCACATGACCGAGCCCATGAGCCCGCCGGTGAGGATCTTCGTCATGTAGGCCGAGGAGAGCGGAACGCCCTGATGGCCCCACATCGTGAGGATGATCAGCCAGCCCGTGAGGAAGGTGATCATCGCGCCCCAGCGGAACCACCAGAGCGCCTCGGGCACCAGGCCGCGGACCATCGGGCTGCGTGCCTGCCCGCCCAGCTCCGTGGCAAAGAACGGTGTCTGGACGAGGTTGAAGTAGTAGAGCATCCCGATCCAGGTGATTCCGGCCAGGAAGTGGAGCCAGCGGTTCAAGAAGAGCCAGTATTCCATGGTGGCGCCGTCCATCGAGGTCCTCCAATCGCGTCGCGCGGGTAGCCTGATTCTAACTTGGGCCGCAGCAGGCGCCGGGGATTTTCAGCGTCGCTCCTCGAGCACGGCCTCGATCACCGTGCCGGCCGCGCGGGAGAGGTCGAGGGAGTCGCTTCGGCCGTCGCGACGGCGTGTCAGGTCGACCTGCTT
>CAYOIG010000491.1:0-7927 GCA_964403915.1 uncultured Myxococcaceae bacterium | reverse complement strand
GCTAGGGTGACAGCCTCACGCCCGAGAGCCTCGCGACCGCCGGCGTCTGCTGCCATCTCCGCAAACCGGTGGTCCTCGAGGCGCTGATCGAGGCGATCTCGGCGGCGGTTCGGGGGGCTGCGTGAGCTTCGTCTCCGTGGTCGGCGAGTAGGAGCGCGCCGGTCGGCTACGCTGCCGCGGTGTCTGCGCTCTACACGCGGAGCTTCGTCTGGCTGCTTCTGGCGCAGGCTGCGTTCGGCTACGCGTTCTCGACCTTCTTCCTGCTGCCGAAGTTCATCACGACGGAGCTGGCGGCGGGGCCCGACCAGATCGGGCTCGTGATGGCGGCCTTCGGCGCCACCTCCGTCTTCTGCATCCCGCTCGTGGGCACGCTCGTCGACCGCCTCGGGCGCCGGCGGTTCATGACCGCGGGCGCCTTCGTGATGATGCTCACCGCCCTCGGATTCCTGTACGTGCGCGAGGTGGGAGCGCTGCTCTTCGCTCTGCGTGCGCTTCAAGGCATCTCCTTCAGCATGACGTTCATTGCCTCGGCGACGCTGGCGACGGATCTCGCGCCGCCCGAGCGGCTCGGGCAGGCGCTCGGAGTCTTCGGCGTGTCGATGCTCTCGATGCACGCCATTGCACCGGCGGTGGCCGAGACGCTCGTGGCCCACGCCGGCTGGGACGCGGTCTTCATTGCCGCGGCGGTCATGGCCGCCGTCTGCGCGCTCGGAACGGCCTTCGTCCGAGAGCCGGCACGAAGACCCCACGACGGCGACGTCGTGCCCTCGCTCCTCAGCATCGCCCGCCGTCCGCGTTCCCTGCGCATCATGGCCGTGACGGCCTTCTCGGGCGCCGCCTTCGGCATCATGATGACCTACCCGCAGCCGTTCGCGCTCTCGCTCGGTCGCGAGAACGTTCGCGGCTTCTTCATCGCGTATGCGATTGCGGCGGCCTGCGTGCGCCTCGGCTTCGGCAGCATGGCCGACCGGCTCGGACGAGACCGTGTTTCGGTGCTCTCGCTCGCGGCGTACGGCATCGTGGTACTGGCGATGGCGAAGCTGCGGCCCGGATGGCTCGAGCCGCTCGGCGCCTGCTTCGGCATCGCCCACGGTCTGTTCTATCCGGCCTTCAACGCCCTCGCGCTCGATGCCGCGGGCGCTCACGAGCGCGGCAAGGTGATGGCGCTCTACAACGGATCCTTCAACGCGGGCAACTCCGGCGCGACGCTTCTGCTCGGGTTCCTCGCCGCGCGGGCCGGCTATCCGGCGGTCTTCGTGGCGGCCGCCGCGGGTGTGTTCGTCGGCGTGTTGCTGCTCGTGCGCTCGCCCGAGGGCCGGGACTGGCGGCAGGGCAGGGCCCGCAGCGACACGCCCGCTGTCGTGCTCCCCGAGCCGGACTGAGGCGCCACCGAGCCTCTCCCCTTGCTAGCGCTCGGAGGCCGGGAACACGGCGCGCGTCTCGTGCAGCGCGAAACGAGCGAAGACTCCGCGGGTCACGTAGGGATCTCGCTCGGCGTGGGCCCGGGCCGCTCTCTCGTCTTCCGCCTCGAAGACGAGGAGGCTCCCCTCTGGCTGGCCCCCGGCGTCGAGCAGAGGCCCGCCGAACATCACGCGACCGGCTCCATCGAGCGGCTCCCAGTGGGCGAGGTGAGCGGGACGCACGGCCGGGCGCTGCTCGCGCGCGGTGGGGCCATCGGTTCCGATCATCACGAAGAGCGGCATGGCAGCGATCCTAGCCGACGCGCGATCTCTCGACCCGAACCCTCGGCGTGACGCCCGCCGAGCCGGGCTTCGGCGTGGTCCGCGTGGCGAGAGGCTGAAGCGGGGACGCGGCCGGGGTAGGCTCCCGCCTCCAGGAGGGGGAGCGCGCATGAACGAGGGGAGCCGCCGGGCCATCATCGCAGCGCTGCTCGCGAACCTCGGCATCGCGGTGGCGAAGATCGTCGCGTTTCTCGTGACGGGCGCTGCTTCGATGCTGGCGGAGGCCGTCCACAGCCTGGCCGACACGGGCAACCAGGCGCTCCTCTTCCTCGGCAGCGCGCGAGCCCGCAAGCCGGCAACGCCGGAGCATCCGTTCGGCTACGGTCGTGAGCGCTATTTCTGGGCCTTCGTCGTTGCGCTGGTGCTCTTCACGCTGGGCTCGATGTTCGCGATCGCAGAGGGCGTGCAGAAGCTCCGTGCTCCCCACGGCCTCGAATCGCCGGAGTGGGCACTCGCCGTCCTCGGCGTCGCGGTCGTGCTCGAGGCCTTCTCGCTGCGCACGGCCCTCCGGGAGGCACGGCGCACGAAGGGAACAGCGAGCTGGTGGCGCTTCGTGCGGCACTCCAAGAGCCCGGAGCTGCCCGTCGTGCTGCTGGAGGATCTCGGCGCCCTGCTCGGCCTCGTCTTCGCGCTCGTCGGAGTCGGGCTCGCCATGGTGCTCGGTGATCCCCGATACGACGCGCTCGGCAGCGTGGCGATCGGTCTCCTGCTGGGAGCGATCGCGATCGTGCTCGCCGTCGAGATGAAGAGCCTGCTGATCGGCGAGGCGGCTGCACCGGCCGAGGTCGCAGCGATTCGCGCGGCATTCGAGGCCGCTCCCGGCATCCGGCGCGTGATCCACCTGCGCACGCTGCATCTCGGGCCCGAGGAGCTGCTCGTGGCGGCCAAGGTGGAGGTCGACCCCGAGAAGACCGCGCCGATGCTCGCGGCCACCATCGACGCTGCAGAGCGTCAGGTTCGCGAGCGGGTTCCCGCAGCGCGCGTGATCTACGTCGAGCCCGACGTGTTCCGGGGCTGAAGCCGGAGCGGCTACAGCAGCGCTTCGATCAGATGCGGGCCGGGCTCCGCGAGAGCGCGGCCGAGCGCCCGCGCGAGGCTTTCCGAGGTCTCGACGCGCTCGCCCGGAACCCCGAAGCCGCGGGCGAGGTGGACCCAGTCGGGTGCAGGGGAGGAGAGGTCCGTGAAGGCGTGCACTGCCGGGCCCGGCGCGCTGCATCCCGATCGCGCGAGCTCGACCTGCAGGATGCGATAGGCCCGGTTGGCACAGAGAAGTGTCACGACGTGCAGCCCCTCGCGCGCCTGCGTCCAGAGCGCCTGGAGCGTGTAGGCTGCGCTGCCGTCGGCCTGGAACGCGATGACCGGGCGATCGGGGCAGGCGAGGGCGGCGCCGGTGGCGAGCGGCAGGCCCGCGCCGATCGCCCCGCCCGTGAGCGCGAGCAGCGTATGTGCCGGGGCGGCGCTCGCGGCGCCGAACCAGGGGCCGACGCTGGTGAGCGCCTCGTCCACCACGATGGCGCCCTCGGGCTGGAGCGCCGCCAGCGTGAGACCGAGACGGACGGGATCGAGGCGACCGTCGGGTACTGCGGGGCGTGAGGCCGTCTGCGGGCGCGCAGGCGCCCTCGGCAGGAGGTCGGCGACGGCGACGAGCGCTCCCGCCACGTCCTCCTCGGGTCGCGCCAGCGTGAGCGCGGTGCAGCCCTCGGGCAGCAGAACGCTCGGCTGCCCCGGGTAGCCGAAGAAGGCCACGGGCGTTCGTGCGCCCGCGAGAATCAGTGTCTGGCAGCCGGCGAGCGCGGCGAGGGCCTGCTCGGGGAAGTACGGAAGGCGCTCCAGCACTGCGTGAGTAGCGCCGCGCTCGACGCGGGCGGGGAACGTGTCACAGAAGAGCCGTGCGCCCGTAGACGCCGCGATTCGCCCGGCTGCGGTGAGGCCTGCGTCGCGGGTGCCGCCGCCCGCGAGCAGGATCGCTGCCGATCCCGCGCGCAGGGCCTTCGCCACGGCCTCTACGTTTGCCGTCGAGACTGCGGGCGCCGCGGGTGGACGCACACGGATCGGCGTCGCCTCGGCCGGCCCGGCCTGCACGTCCTCCGGGATGATCAGGCTCACCACACGGCCGGGCGGCGTGAGCGCCGACGTGAGCGCGTGCGCCGTGCTGGAGGCGACTGCATCCGGTGCATCGCAGCGCACGACCTGGTCGCCGAGGGCCCGCGCGAGGGCCTCGATGTCTGACGCGAGCAGCGGATCGTAGGGAAGGTGCCAGCGTGCATGGTCGCCGATCACGTTGAGCAGGGGAGAGCGGGCACGCCGGGCGTTGTGGAGGTTGGCGCCCGCATTCGCGAGCCCCGGGCCCAGATGCAGGAGCGAGAGCGCCGGTCGGCCCGTCATGCGCGCAAAGCCGTCCGCAGCGCCGCTGCACACGCCCTCGAACAAGCATAGAACGGAGCGCACGCCGGCAGTCCGGTCGAGCGCAGCCAGGAGCGGCAGCTCCGTCGTGCCCGGGTTCGCGAGGCAAAGGTCGACCCCGGCCGCGAGCGCCGTTCGCAGCAGCGCGTCGGCTCCGTTCATGGCTGCCTCTCGCGGCGCATCGGCGCTAGGCTAGTCGAGACGGCGCGCGGACGCCGGGAGGGGACGAGGCGGATGCGGCCGACGATCGTGCTCGCCATGGCGCCGGCCCTCACCCGGGACCTCTTCGACGACGCCCTTCTCGCGCGGCTTGGCCGTGCGGGTGAGATCCCCGACCCGCATCCGCTCGCGCGATTCGACGACACGCGCGCGGAGGCCCTGCTCGCACGGGCCGATCTGCTGCTCACGTCCTGGGGCTGCCCGCCTCTCGACGAAGCCCTGCTGGCGCGCGTGCCGCGGCTGCGGGCGGTGGTGCACGCGGCCGGTACCGTGAAGCAGCACGTGACGGCAGCCTGCTTCGCGCGGGGCCTTGCCGTCACGTCGGCGGCCGCCGCGAATGCGCTCCCCGTGGCCGAGTACTCGCTCGCGGCGATCCTGTTCGCGAACAAGAAGATCTTCCGGCTCCGCGACCGCTATCGCGAGGTGCGGGGCTTCCGTCTCTGGCCGCAGGAGATGCCGGGGATGGGGAACTACCGCAAGGTCGTGGGCATCGTGGGCGCCTCGCACATCGGCCGCAGGGTGCTCGACCTGCTGCGTCCCTTCGATCTCGATCGCCTTCTCTTCGATCCGTTCGTGGATGCAGCGGGCGCTGCGGCGCTCGGTGCGGAGAAGGTCGAGCTCGACATGCTCCTCGCACGCAGCGACGTCGTGAGCCTGCACGCGCCGTCTCTTCCGTCGACGCGGCACCTGCTGGATGCGCGGCGTCTCGCGCTGCTCCGCAACGGCGCCACGCTGATCAATACGGCGCGAGGCGCGCTGGTGGACGCCGATGCCCTCGAGCGCGAGCTCGTCTCGGGCCGGATCGATGCGGTGATCGACACCACCGAGCCCGAGATCCTGCCCGCGGCTTCCCCCCTGTACGAGCTTCCGAACGTCTTCCTGACACCTCACGTCGCGGGCTCCCTCGGCAGCGAGACGCGCCGCATGGCCGAGCTGGCCGTGGAGGAGGTCGAGCGTTTCGCGCGCGGCGAGCCGTTTCGCCATGCGCTCGCCGCAGCGGACCTGTCGCGCGTCGCCTGATGGAGACCTCTTTGCGCAAACCCCGAACGCTCGCCTTCTGCTCGATCTCGGCGCTCGACCGCCCGGTGGCGGCCGTCGCTGCGATGGCACGTCATGCGGGCTGCGACGGCCTCGAGCTGACGGCGCGTCCACCGCACATCGACCCCGAGGCCGGCGTCGATGCCGCGCGCGAAGCCGGGCGCGCCGTTCGCGGCGAGGGTCTCGCGCTGGTGGCCTATGGCTCCTACCTCGGCCGTTTCGGGCAGGCCACGGCGGAGGTCGCACGCCGAGAGGTAGCCCTCGCGGCGGCGCTCGAAGCGCCGCTGCTGCGGGTCTGGGCAGAGCCGCTCGAAGGGCCCGATGGCGGCTTTGGCGCCGTGGTGGACCTGATGCGCGCTGCCGCCGATGCCGCTGCGAGCGAGGGGATCAGCGTCGTGATCGAGCGCCACGTGGGCTCCCACGCGGATACGCAGCCGCGAATCCTTCGACTGTTCGACTCGATTGGCCGCCCGAACGTGGCGCTCAACTACCAGGTGCTCGACTTCCTTCCGCCGGAAGAGGCGGCCCTGCAGGCCGCGGACGCGGAGCGCCTGGTGTCGCTCGCACGCTATTTCCATCTCAAGAACTACCGCCCGAATCCCGAGCCCGGAGGCAGGCTGCTGCCGGGGGCGGCCCTCGCGGACGGCGTTCTCGACTACCGCGCGATCCTCTCCGCGGCCCTCGCTGCGGGCTACGCCGGGCCGCTCACCATCGAGTTCCTCGCCATGGATCCGCGGCCCGTCGAGGAGAAGCTCGCGGCCGAAGTGGCCTTCGTCCGGAGCGTGCTCGCGGAATCCGGCGCGGCGTGAGCGTGCGCTTTCCGCGCGTGGCCTCTTTCGCCGGGGCGAGTGCCCTGCGAGCGCGTCTCGGCGCGCTGGGGCTGACACTTCCGTGTGATGAGGCTGCGCTACCGGCGCCGCAGTCGCCGCTGGCGGCGCCCCTCGAGATCGGCGCGCCGCCGGGCGCAGCCCCGCGCATCGCGGCGAACCGGTTCGCGATCCAGCCGATGGAGGGCTGGGACGCCACCGGGGACGGCGCGCCGTCGGAGCTGACGACTCGGCGCTGGCGCAGCTTCGGTCGCTCGGGGGCCGGCCTCGTCTGGGGAGGCGAGGCCGTGGCCGTGGCCCGCGAAGGCCGGGCGAATCCCAACCAACTGGTGCTCGACGAAGGCACGGCGGCATCCCTCGGACGGCTGCGCCGCGATCTGCTCGCCGCGGCGCCGGGGCCGGCGCCGGTCGTCGGCCTCCAGCTCACGCACAGTGGCCGCTGGTCGCGGCCCGATGCTTCCGGGCCACGCCCTCGGCTCGCCTTCCGCCATCCCCTGCTCGACGCACGCGTGGGGGTATCGGGAGATGAGGCCGTGCTCCCCGACGCCGCGGTGGAGGCGCTCGTCGGCCGCTTCGCACGCGCGGCGCAGCTGGCCGAGGCCGAGGGCTTCGATTTCGTCGACGTAAAGCACTGCCACGGCTACCTGCTGCACGAGTTTCTTGCCGCCCGAGGCCGCAGCGGCGCCTTCGGTGGCCCTTCGCTCGACGCGCGCACACGACTGCTGCGGGAGATCGTCGCGGCCGTGCGCGCTGCGGCGCCGAGCCTGCTGGTGGGCATTCGCCTCTCGCTCTTCGATCGCGTGCCGCACCGGCCGGCGCAGCACGGACCGGGCTCGGGGCGGCTCGGGGCCGGCGAGCCCGAGCCGTGCACGCTTCCCTACGACTCCGGATTCGGGGTCGATGCGGAGCGGCCGGAAGACACCGACTGGAGCGAGCCGCTCGCCCTCGTCGGGTCGCTGCCGTCGCTCGGTGTGACACTCCTCAACGTCACGGCGGGAAGCCCGTACTACGTGCCGCACGTGCAGCGCCCGGCGGCCTTTCCGCCCAGCGACGGCTACGCACCGCCCGAGGATCCGCTCGCTGGCGTCGTGCGCCTGCTCGATGCGGCCCGGCGGGCCAAGGCCGTCGCGCCGGCGCTGGTGGTGGTGGCCTCGGGCCTCTCCTACCTGCAGGAGTTCGTGCCGCACGTGGCGCAGGCCTGCGTTCGCGAGGGCTGGTTCGATGCGGCCGGTCTCGGCCGCATGGTGCTCTCCTACCCGGAGCTGCCGGCCGACGTCCTCGCCGGTCGCCCGCTCGCGCGCGAGCGCATCTGCCGCACCTTCAGCGACTGCACCACGGCGCCTCGGGGCGGCCTCGTCTCGGGCTGCTACCCGCTCGATCCTTTCTACCGAGGGCTCCCCGAGCGCGACGCGCTGGAGCAGCGCAAGCGCGCTCAGCGTGAGGGCACTTCCTGAGCGCCCACGGCGCGAGGGCCGCGAGCTCGCTGGCGGCGGCCTTCGCGCGGCTGCGGTCTGGACGGAGCGTGCACGGGATCTCCGCCGTTCTCCTGCCCTACACGGCCGAGGGTCGCATCGACTGGGAGGCCTTCGAGCGCCACCTCGTGCGCACGCGGGAGGCGGGCCTCGACGTGGCCGTCAACATGGATACCGGCTTCGGGGATCTGCTGACCCCCACGGAACGTGCGGCTGTGCTCGACGC
>CAYOIG010000490.1:0-5572 GCA_964403915.1 uncultured Myxococcaceae bacterium | reverse complement strand
GCTCTCGTTCCGCTTCACCACCTCGCACAGCTCCACGCCGGACAGACGCGGAAGCGCGGCATCGATCAGCAGCCGCGCGGGCAGCGAACGTTGCAGCGCGAGCAGCGCCTCGACGCCGTCGTGCACCAGCAGCGGATACAGGCCGAGCCGGCCGATCTCGGCAGCGTTCGCCTTGCCACGGGCAGGGTCGGCGTCCGCCACCAGCACCATGCGCTCGCGCTCGGGCGAGCGCGGCGGCGGCGTGAGCTCCGCGTCGACGACCGGGTCGTCACGCCGGCGCGGCGCCTCCGTGCGGGGCGGATAGACCCGGAAGACCGCCTGGCAATGGGTACACCGCAGCCGGACGCCCTCGTCTCGCAGCCGTTCGGCGCCGATGCGGAAGCGGGTGCTGCAGCGGGGACATCCGGCGATCATGCGCAACCTCTCCCCCGGCCCGTGCCGGCTCCACCATGCGCCCCTTCGGGTCCCTGCGCCAGCCAGGGGACCGGACACGAAGACGGGGGGCCCGGCTGCTGATCGGAGCCCGGCAAGCCGGTCTTGAGGCGCCCGCCGCTGACATTCGAAGCGGAGCTACCGGCGCCAGGAGCCTCGGACCGCCTCGAGAAGCGCATCCCGCAGCGCGTCCCCGGCGGCCTCCACCGGTGCCCTCGCGCGCGGATCCCCGAGACGATCGACGCTCGGGCGGGCCACGACCGCGGCAAGGCCCCGCGCTGGCCGCGTACGCAGGGCACCCGCAGCGCCATCGCGCTCGACCAGCAGGACGATCGGCATGCGCGGCGCCTGCTGCGAGAGCCGACTCACGAGCGCTGCGGCGTCGCGGACGCCGGAGAGAGGGTCGGGACGGGCGTCGCGCGCCAGAAGCACCACCGGCTGCTCTCCGCGCGCGAGATACTGCCGCAGCCTCGTCACGCCGAGCTCCGTGCTCTGGAAGACGTGGACGCGAGCGAAGCTGCCTCCGAGACAGCGCTTCAGCCACTCGAGGGCGCCGGGGGCGGGATCGATCACGACGAGCGGATGCGGGAGTCGCAGCGGCGTACCGGCGGCGGGAGGCGCCGTCGTCGCAAGAGCGACTGCCCCTTCGGCGGCGGGAGAGCCCTCGTCGAACATCCGGACTCCCTCGAGGGCCAAATACTGGCTCGGTATCGGCGTCGAGAGCCGAAGACCCGTGGCGAGGGCGTGCGCCTCGTCCTCCGACGCCTCGAGGCGGAAGGCGCCGTCGCGCCAGCCGAGCATCTGCACCACGGCCGCTTCGGCGGCGTCCCGGCGCAGGGCCTCCACCCGCACCGGGTCGGCCGCAGCGGCGGCAGCGTCGAGGTCGTGGGCGCGGAGCAGCGCGCCGAGGTCCGGCGGCCCCGCCTTCGTCCCGGCGCCCGCCACCTGGCCCGCCGCGAAGAGGATCCAGCCCTCTCCCTCGGAAGTCTCGAGCCGCAGAAGACCCGACTTGCCTGAGAGGCTGAGGATCTGCAGCAGGTCGCAGAGCGCGAGGTCCTCCAGGGTTCCGACCAGGCTCATCCGCCCTCCCACTTGCCCGCTCGCGAACGCCCCGGCTACCGATCGGTGGCAGGGCCGCGGGGCTGAAGCCCGGGGAACCCTTCAGCGCAGGGTCGGAGGGTGCAGATCGGTTGCGAGACCAGCCGCCTCGCGGGGTGCGAAGTCGCGGGGTGCGAACGTGGCCGTCGGATCTTCGGCGGAGATCCGGATCTTGACCGGGCCATCGGCGATCTGCTGCGCCATTGCATCGAGTCCGGCGAGGGCCTTGCTCGCCGAGCCCTGAGGCACGACCAGGCGCAGTCGCAGCGAGGCCCCGGCCTCGGCCAGCGCCGTTGCCGCTCCGCGCAGCACTGCCGCAGCCGTGGGCGTGATCGGGAGCACCCCGGCCCAGTGCCCGGGCAGAGGCAGCGCCGCACTCCCGGCACGCAGTGCGATCGCCCGATGAACGGCGTCGCGGGCCGCCGCTTTCACTTCGAGCGCCCCGAAGCTTGCGGCAGCCCCGAGACCGAGCAGCACCAGGCGGGGCGCGCGCAGCCGGCCAAGGGTATGCACGAGCGCGGCCTCGCCGGCACGGCCCCGCAGGTGCGCGTCGTCCACGAGGCGCGAGAGCAGGCCGCAGAGCCGCCAGTCTGCACGGCCCGCCTCGCCACGCAGGGGCCGATCCGCTTCGAAATAGGTGGCGAAGGCGACGTCCGCGGGCACACGCTCGAGCTGGCCGGCATCGATCACCACTGAAAGAGAGGGGCTCACGCAACCTCCGGTCGCACAGCATGGGCCACGGCGTCGAGGATGCCGTTCACGAAGGCCGGCGACTTCTCGCCGCTGAAGCGCCGCGCGAGCTCGACGGCCTCGTCGATCACGACGGGAGCGGGCGTAGCGGTGTGAAGCAGCTCGAAGACTGCGAGGCGGAGCACATTGCGGTCAACGGTCGCCATGCGGGCGAGGCGCCAGTTGCGGGCGTGGGCCGAGAGCACGTCATCGAGAGCGCTGCGGTGGGCCGTGACGCCCGCGATCAGCTCCTTGGCAAACGCACGGGCGCCCTCCGGGAGCTCGAAGTGCTCGGATGCGCTCTCGAAGGCCTCGGCGCCGGCACGTGCCAGATCGGCCCCGTCCGGGTGCGCGAGGTCGAGGGCGTAGAGAACCTGCAGCGCGGCCTCGCGCGAGCGATGCCGCGAGGCCCGCGGCGTGCGGCTCACGCCGCCCCCTCGGGCGCAAGCCGCATCGAGACACGCAGGCGCGCCATCTCGATGGCGGCCAGGGCCACCTCCTGGCCCTTGTTGCCCTCGGCCCCACCCGCACGGGCGAGGGCCTGCTCCGTGTCGTCCGTCGTGAGCACGCCGAAGAGCACCGGAACTCCCGTGTCGCGCGCCACCTCGCGAACACCGTCGGTGGCCGCCCGGCAGACATAATCGAAATGCGGCGTCCCGCCCCGGATCACCGCGCCGAGCGTCACGATCGCATCGTAGCGCCCGCTCGCGGCCAGCGCGCGGGCGGCGAAAGGGATCTCGAACGCGCCGGGCACCCACGCCACGTGGATCTCGTCCGTGCCCGCTCCGCGCCGCTCGAGCTCCTCCACGCAGCCACCCAGCAGCGCGGAAGAAATCGGATGATTGAAGCGCGAGACGACGATCCCGAAGCGAAGGCCCGCCGCCGACCGTCCCGCCCCGAACGTCCTCACCGCTCCCCCCTTCCCCGCAGCCGTCCGCGCACGTAGACATCGTCTCCGATCCGCCGTACCGAGGGCTGATCCAGCGTGAAGGCCTCGGCGAGCCGCCGGATTTCGAGCGCGCCGACCGCCGGTCGCGCGTCGCCTCCGAGCAGCTTAGCCGACACGAACCAGTGTAGCTCGTCCACGAGACCGGCACGCAGCCAGGCCGCGGCCAGCGCGCCACCGCCCTCGAGCAGCACGTCCGTCAGGCCCTCCCGGGCCAGCAGCCGCGCCACCGCCCGCGGATCGGCATGGCCGGCGCGGGCCGGCGCCGTGAGCACGCGGGCGCCGGCCGCCTCGAGCGCCCGCTTGCGGACCGCCGGAGCCCCGCGCGCGCCGACGACGATCGTCGCTCCTGCCGGGCCCGATCGCAGACAGCGCGCCTCCACCGGCAGGCGCAGGCGCGAGTCGACGACCACACGCAGCGGCCGGTGCAGAATTCGCGCTCCTGCGCGCGCCGTGAGCTCAGGATCATCGGCAAGCGCCGTCCCCGAACCGATCACGATCGCATCCGCCCGCGCACGTAGCCGATGCACCTGCGCGCGGGCGGCCGGGCCTGTGATCCAGCGCGACTCGCCGTCGGCCGTGGCGATGCGCCCGTCGAGGGTCGCCGCGAGCTTCAGCGACACCCAGGGCCGCCCCCTCGAGAGAACGGAAAGAAAGCCCCGGTGCTGTGCGCGGCAATCGGCCTCCAGCACGCCGGTCTGCACCGCGACACCGCTCGCCCGCAGCCGCCGCAGGCCGCGGCCGCCGACCTGCGGGTGCGGATCGACGTGGCCGATCAGTACGCGGGAAATGCCCGCGGCCAGCACGGCCTCGCAGCAGGGTCCCGTGCGACCCACGTGGGCGCAGGGCTCGAGGGTGACGGCAAGGCTCGCGCCGCGCAGCACTCTCGCCCCGAAGCGGCGTGCGGCCGTCCGCAGGGCGACGATCTCCGCATGGGGCCCGCCAGCGGGCCGAGTCCAGCCGCGGGCCAGCACGCGATCGCCTCGGAACACGACGGCCCCCACTGGGGGATTCGGGAAGGTCCGCCCCGAGGCGCGTCGCGCGGCCGCGAGCGCGAGTCGCATGGCCGCCTCGGGCGTCAGGGCTAGCTCTCGTCGGCTTCGCCGGCTGCGCGCTCGCCGATGGAGGCGAAGAAGCGGGCGTAGTCCTCCCCCTTCTCGAAGCCGTCGAAGACCGAAGCAAATCGGGCCGCGGCCATGGAGTCGAGCCGGATCAGCTCCTCCATCACGCGCTCTCCCAGGTAGCGGCTCGAGACCTCGCGCTCGCCCGATTCCTGGAGCCGCTTCTCGATGCGGTCGAGCAGGCGCTCGATCGCGAGCACGCTGATGGGGCGCTTCTCGCAGGCCCGCTGGATGCCAGCATGGAGCTTGGTACGGTCGTAGTCCTCGCGCCGCTCGTCCCGCTTCACGACCTTCGGCAGCACCTCCTCGACGCGCTCCCGCGTGGTGAAGCGGCGGCCGCATTCGAGGCATTCGCGCCGGCGCCGGATCTCGAGCCCGTCCTTGCCGAGGCGGGAATCGATCACGCGGTTGGCCTCGTCGGCGCAGTAGGGGCAGCGCACGCGATCAGTCCCGTTCGTTCCAGCGCGCAGCGTAGAGCGGGAAGCGGCGGCACAGCGTCTCCACCTCGGCACGAACGCGGTCGAGCTCGTCGACGTCTCCCGGATGGGCGAGCACGCGGGCGATCAGGGCGGCGATCTCGTCCATCTCGGACTCACCCATTCCGCGGGTGGTCACCGCCGGAGTGCCGATGCGAACCCCCGACGTGACGGCCGGCTTGCGCGGATCGAAGGGCACCATGTTCTTGTTCGCCGTGATCCCGGCCCGGTCGAGGGCAATCTGCGCCGCCTTTCCCGTGGTGTCACGATCCACCAGCGAGAGCAGGAACAGGTGCACGTCGGTGCCACCGGCCACGATCCGGAAGCCGCGCTCCGTCATGGCCGCCGCCAGCCGCCTCGCGTTCGCGACGATCTGGGCGCAGTAGCTCTTGAACGCGGGCGAGCGCGCTTCCTCGAAGGCCACGGCCTTGCCGGCGATGACGTGCATCAGCGGCCCTCCCTGCCCGCCCGGAAAGACCGCGGAATCGACGCGCTTTGCGAAGGGTGCGTCGCAGAGGATGAGGCCGCCGCGCGGGCCGCGCAGCGTCTTGTGGGTCGTGGTGGTGATGACGTGCGCCTTGCCGACCGGGCTCGGGTGCAGGCCCGCCGCGACCAGCCCCGCGATGTGGGCGATGTCGGCAAAGAGCACGGCGCCGACCTCGTCGGCGATGGCGCGGAAGGCGTCGAAGTCGAGCGTACGCGAGTAGGCGGTGGTGCCGCACTGGATCAGCTTCGGCCGGTGCTCCTTCGCGAGCTGGCGCAGCGCGTCG